>NZ_JBXWRD010000006.1:0-151889 GCF_059612725.1 Ruegeria sp. YKSF070
GGCGGGCGCCATCACCCCCGTCCCCGGCGGCGTCGGCCCCATGACCATCGCCTGCCTGCTCGCCAACACCCTCACCGCATGCACTCGCGCAAACAAACTCACAGAACCAAAAGGCCTCACCCCGTGAGTATCCTCTGATCAGCGATGGGCCGCTGGAAGGCGCAAGCACCGGTGGCCCTGATGCTTCGGAGCGTCAAACTGACTTGGAGCAGATTGTATTTTCTGCTGCGCATTAAACTTTATTGAACAACTTTAAGCTGTTGCTTTCTTGCTCTGCCTGACGCCAAAGCGTCGCAGTTTGTCAAAATGGACCCTTCCCGGTATTTGTCGCAGGGGGCCAGTTGCGGTATGACGGTGTTCCGCGTCAGATCAGTTCAAGCAAGTTCTTCATGATAGCCACACTGAGATCCTTTCTGAGTGCCGATAAACGGGGTCTGATCGGACCGGCCTTTGTGTTTCTATCGCTCTTGGCCAGTATCTCGGCTCCGTTCGGCGGACACAGCATGTCCTTTGTGCAGCGGTTCCTGTTCTGGCTGCTGCTCATGGGGGTCGCGGGCGGCATCGCGCACCAGAGCCATCGTCTGGTCGAGCGGCATTTGCCCGACGCGGCGCTTTTGGGCAAGGACCTGCTGATTGTCGCACTGGTCACGCTGCTTTTTACACCGGCGTTGTGGCTGTTGATCCGGCTTCTGGCGCTGCCTTCTGCCGCCGCATCGCCCGACCTGTGGAGCATGGCGCGCTATGGGACCATTTTTGCCTTGGGCCTGATCATTTTGCGTCGCGGGGTGTCGTCGTTGGGGAGCGCGTCAGAGCAACCGCCGCAACCCCGGATATATAAACGCCTGCCTGACGGGTTTTCGGAACAAATCCTCCGGTTGACCGTCCGTGATCACAGTGTCGATGTGGTGACCGACAAGGGGGTGCACACGATCCGCTCGCGGTTCGGGGATGCCATTGACGAGATGGCGCCGATCAGCGGCCATTGTACCCATCGTTCGCATTGGGTGACCGATGTGGCGATCGAGAGCGTCGAGCGCAGCGGCGGCAAGGTCCATCTGCGCCTGACCAATGGCGACCTGATCCCGGTCAGCCGCAAATACCGCCCAGCACTGGAAGAGGCGGGGATCATCTAGCAAGACTGCCTTAGCGCGGCATCGGCACGGCCACGGGGGTGGCGCCGGTGACGATGGCGAGTGCCCCGGGGCGCATCAGCCGGGCCAGCACCGGCGCATCGCTGCGCAAGCCGCCGGTATAGGTACCATAGGCGGGCATCACGATCCGGTCGTGATCGAGCAGAAACGCTGGGCGCGACAGGCTGCGCCCGCGCAGGCGCAGCGCCGCCTTTGGGTGGTAATGGCCCGAGATCTCTCCCTGAGCTCCATCTTGCGCGATATGGCGAAACAGCAGCGGCCCAAATGTCAGTTCGCGCAGATGCGTGCCGCCAATGTCCACCGGGCCGGGATCGTGGTTGCCTTCGATCCAGACCCAGCGCAGCCCGGCCTGGAGCGTGGCGATGCGCAGGCGGGCGGGCTCGGGCAAGGCGCTTGCGGCCTCGGCATCGTCGAAACTGTCGCCCAGACAGATCACCGTCTCGGGCGCGGTGCGCTCCAGATCGGCGGAAAGACGGTCCAGCGTATCGGCCACCTCATAGGGCGGCAGCGGGGTGCCACCGCGCCGGGCGATACGCTCGGATTTGCCCAGATGCAGGTCCGACACACACAAGAGCCGCCGTTCGCCCCACCAGAGCGCGCCGGACCCCAGCGCCGTCAGCCGCGTCCCGGCAAAGGTGAAATCATACCCGTTCATGATGTGTTCTTTGCGCGGGACGTCGGGATGCGCAAGCCTTTTCAGACGGTCAGCCCGGCATCGGCCAGCAGACGGGCGCTTTCCTCGGCCAAGAGCCGCTCTTCGGCGGCGCCCTGCACCGGCACCTTGCCGACCTCCAGAAACAGCGGCGCGGCCAGCGGCGTCACCCGGTCCAGCCGCACCAGGTCGATACGGCTGCCGACTCGGGCGATCATCTCTTCGATGCGGCCGAAGTCGACCAGCCCGCGCATCGCCTCGGCCCGGGTGATCTGCATCATCAGGTGATGGGGGTCGTATTTCAGCAAGGTGTCATAGAGGATGTCCGAGCTGAAGGTCGCCTGCCGCCCGGTCTTGCGCTGGCCGCCCAGATTGCGCTCGATCAGCCCGGCGATGGTGGCCGAGGCGCGAAAGGTGCGTTTCATCACCGCGTTGCCGGCCAGCCACTGATCCAACCCGGCGCGCAGGCTGTCGATTTCAAAGAGTGGCGTCGGATCGGTTGTGGCCTCGAGCCCCCAGATCAGCACCGCGTAATCGGTGGCGACAAAGCCCAGCGGGTTCAGGCCCGTTTCCTCCATCCGTTTGGTCAGCAACAGGCCCAGCGTCTGCATCGCGTTGCGCCCGGCGAAACCATAGACGCAAAGATGCTCGCGCCCGTCCTGTGGAAAGCTCTCGACCAGCAGTCGCCCGCGTTCGGGCAGGCGCGAGACCTGGCGTTGCAGGGCCAGCCACTCGGCGGTGTGGCGCGGCAGCTGCGGCCAGTGGTCTTGCGCGAACAGGTCGAGGATACGGGCGCTGAGCTGGGTCGAGGTGGCGAATTTTGTGCCCATGAAGGTGGCGATCTTGGGCTTCTTGTCGGCGCGGCGGCTGACCTCGACGACCATCTCGCGCAGGCCCTCGTACCGCACGATCTGGCCGCCGATCAGAAAGGTGTCGCCGGGGGTGAGCGAGGCGGCGAACCCCTCTTCGACCTCGCCCAGCGGCTTGCCGCCGCGATTGCGCCGGAGCCGCACCTTGAGTGTATCGGTGTCCTGGATGGTGCCGATATTCTGGCGGATCCGCTGGGCACTGCGCGGGTCGCGCAACTGCCATTGCCCGTCCGGGCGCTGTTGCAGGCGCTGCCAGCGGTCATAGGCGCGCAGGGCATATCCGCCGGTGGCGCAGAAATCGAGACAGGCGTCGAATTCGGATCGGGCAAGATCGGCATAAGGCCCGGCAGAGGTCATCTCGGCAAAGAGTGCATCGGCGTCGAACGGGCCGGAACAGGCGGCGATCAGGATATGCTGGCAGAGCACGTCGCGCGGGCCGGGGCCGCGCGGATCACCGTCCAGCGCGTGTGCGCGCACCGCCTCAAGCGCGGCGATGCATTCGACCACCTCGAACCGGTTGGCGGGCACCAACAGCGCCTTGGAGGGCGCGTTATAGCGATGATTGGCCCGCCCGATCCGCTGCACCAGCCGTTTGACGTTCTTGGGGGCGCCGATCTGGATCACCAGGTCCACGTCACCCCAGTCGATGCCCAGATCGAGACTGCCGGTGCAGACGATGGCGCGCAGCTCGCCCCGCACCATCGCCGCCTCAACCCGCTCGCGCTGCGCCCGGTCGAGGCTGCCGTGATGGATGCCGATGGGCAGTCCTTCGTCATTGGCCAGCCACAGGTTGTGAAAGAAGATCTCGGCCTGGGCGCGGGTGTTGTGAAAGATCAGCGTCGTCTTGTGCCGTCGGACCTGATCGAGCACGGCGGGGATGGCATAGGCGGCACCACCACCCGACCAGGGCGGCATTTCCTCGGTTTCCAGCATGGCGATATCGGGATCGGGGCCGGGATCGGCCAGCAGGATCTCGCAAGGGTCGGGGTGGCGGGCGAGGAAGCGGGCGATGGCCTGCGGGTCCTCGACCGTGGCCGACAGGCCCACCCGGCGCAGGTCGGGACAGAGGGTTTGCAGCCGCGCCAGCGCCAGCATCAGCTGATCGCCGCGCTTGCTTTCGGCCAGCGCATGGATCTCGTCGACCACCACGCGGCGCAGCCCGGCAAACATGCGCGTTGCATCCTCGTAGGAGGTCAGGAGCGCCAGGCTTTCCGGCGTGGTCAGCAGGATATGGGGAGGATCGGCGCGCTGGCGTTTCTTTTGCGTAGCCGAGGTGTCGCCGGTGCGATCTTCGATCCGGACGGCCAGGCCGATCTCGTCGACCGGGGTGCGCAGGTTGCGCTTGATATCGGCGGCCAGCGCCTTGAGCGGAGAGACATAGAGCGTGTGCAAGCCCTGATGCTGTCCATCTGCCAGCTCGGCCAACGTGGGGAGAAACCCGGCCATGGTCTTGCCGCCACCGGTGGGCGCAATCAACAGGGTCGCGGGGCGGTCGGCGCGATCAAACATCGCTTGTTGATGGGGATGGACGGACCAGCCCTTGGCGGTGAACCAGTCGGTGAGGAGCGCGGGGAGATGCGGCATGGGGTGACCTTAGCACCAGCCTTGGGCAAGGGAAGGGGGCGCTGCCCCCGCCGCCCATTGGGCGACTCCCCCGAGGTATTTTCAAACAGAAGAAGGGCGCGGGCGCAGGGACCTGATCGCGGTCTGGACGCTGCGGGGCAGGGTGGTGTCGGCGCCCTGCGGCGCGGCATCGAGCGCGCTTTCGACATCCTTGACCAGGATGCCGATCGTGTTGTCCTCGCTCAACCCGTCACGGGCGAATTCGATCTGGTCGAAATTGCTGGCGAACCAGTTCTGGCCCGAGCTGGTATGGATGAGTCGAAGCAGCGCGGCCTCGTCGAGGCCGGCGGCATCGCCCCAGTCCAGCACCAGCCGTGTCATCGCCGTATTGGCGGCGGCGAGCAGGTTGTTGAGTACCTTGGCCTGCATGCCCGAGCCATAGGGGCCCATACGGTGGAAATGGCTGCCCATCGCGTCGAAGAGCGGTTGTGCCGCATCCAGATCGGTGGGTGCGCCGCCCAGCATGAAAGAGAGCCGCGCCTCTTCGGCCGCGACCTGGGCACCGGACATGGGGGCGTCGATCAGGGCGATATGGTTCGGCACCCTAGCCCGCAGCGCGCGCACATAGCGGGGCGACAGGGTAGAGCAGAGGATGACACAATCGAGATGTTTTGCGTAAATAAGTTTCTGATCCGTAAACAATATCTGCTCAGTTTGCGCAATATCCCGGACGATGGTGATGAGAGTCTTCAAGTCTTGCGAAAATACTGCGATGTCATCGGTAATCCCGTGATCTTTGCTTGCAAAATCGCTGGATGGGCGAATGTCGAAACCTTTCGCCGGGAACCCCGCGCGTCGCAGGGCGGCCAGCATTGGCGCGCCCATGCGGCCACAGCCCGCGACCCCGATCATTTCACGATCTTCTCGTCCTTGACGAACATGTTGGCCCAGGCGCGGTCGATCAGGTCGGGGCTCATCTGATAGGGGATGCCCTCGAACTCGCAGATGGCGATCATCTGGTCGATCAGGAAGACCGGCTGATAATTGGCGTAAATGTTGTCAATGGTCGGGTATTTGACCTTGAGCAGATGCACCAGCGCCTTTTCGTCCAGCGGTACACCCTTCTTGCGGGCGACCATGGCGAAGATTTTCAGGAAGTTTTCCTGGTTCGGGCCGTCGATCTTGATCTTGAAGAAGATCCGGCGCAGCGCCGCCTGGTCGAAAATCTCGTTGGGGTGGAAGTTGGTCGAGAAGATCACCAGCGTGTCGAAGGGGACCTCGAATTTCTCGCCCGATTGCAGGCCCAGGATGTCCTTGCCCTCTTCCAACGGCACGATCCAGCGGTTGATGATCGCCTGCGGAGGCTCGGCTTGGCGGCCAAGGTCGTCGATGATGAAGATGCCGCCGGTGGATTTCAGCTGCAAGGGCGCCTGATAGGTGCGCGCGGTGGGGTTGTAGACCAGATCAAGCATCGACAGCGACAGTTCGCCCCCGGTGATCACGGTGGGGCGCTCGCACATCACATACCGGCTGTCAAAGCGGGCGCGGCGGCGCAACTGGGTCGGGTCGTCGGGCTCCTGTTCCACGGCGGTGTGCACGATCGGGTCATAGACGGTAATGACCTGGCCGGAATATTCGATGGCGCGCGG
The DNA here is from genome assembly GCF_059612725.1 of Ruegeria sp. YKSF070. Taxonomy (NCBI): domain Bacteria; kingdom Pseudomonadati; phylum Pseudomonadota; class Alphaproteobacteria; order Rhodobacterales; family Roseobacteraceae; genus Ruegeria; species Ruegeria sp. YKSF070. The sequence continues at coordinate 5,885 of NZ_JBXWRD010000006.1, forward strand.
CACATAGACATTGTCGCCCAAGGCGTCGCGGATGCCGTTCGAGATCGAGGATTTGCCGTTGCCGGGCGGGCCATACATCAGGATCGAGCGGCCGGCGCTGACGGCTGGGCCGAGATGGCCCAGCAGGCTGTCGGGCAGTACCAGGTGGCCCATCGCGCGGACCAGTTGATCGCGGGTGACCTGGATATTGCGGATCGACTGGCGTTTCACCTGCTCGCGATAGACCTCGAGCGGCACTGGCATCGCGCCGAAATATTCAGACTGGCTGAGCGCGTCGAGCGCGCGCGACTTGCCCGCATCGGTCAGCTGATAGCCCATCTCGTTGCCGCTGTTGGCGTTGAGTGTCCCGGTCGCCTCGAGCAGTTTCTGGCCGCGCGCCATGTCGATCAGTTCCTGTGTCACCGACAGGGGCAGACAGATCGCCTCGGCGATCTCGCGAGCGGTTTCCACATTCTTGCGGAACACGGTCTTCAACAGGATGTCCCGCATCATGACGATGGGCAGCTGCATCTCGGCGATGCCCTTGGGCGCGGGAGGGGCGATCACGGCGGTGGGTTGCATATTCATCGGAGTGCCTGCGGTGCTTCTGGTGACATGTCTGCGGGGGACCCGCATGGCGCCGAAAGTGATGTAACAATGTGGCAGCACAAGGGCGCCGGAAGGGAGTTTGAAGGGTCAGCCGCCCTCAAGCCCCCCAGGCCACGCCAAGCGCCAGATAGGTGGCCAGCCACAGGCCCAGCGCCAGGCCCATTGGGAACTTCTTGCCGCTGTCCCAGCTTTTCCAGTCAGGGGCAAAGCGTCTGAGACCGCTGTATTTGGCGATGCGATGGGTTGCAAAGGCCCCCAACAGGCTGGCCGCGAGGATCGCCATGGCAAGGATCAGGTCGGCGGTCCAGACAAAGGGCGCGGCGGCGGCCAGGAACTTGGCATCGCCTGCGCCCATGGCGCCGGCGGCATTGAATGCGATCCCCAGCAGCAGGATCAGCGGCAGGTGCAGCAATTGCCAGACATAGGTGGGCAGGGCCATGGGGATCGGGCCGATCCGACCCGACACCCAATCGCTGGTGAAAGGCGGATAGGCGATCAGGCCGACCGCCACGAAGATCGCGGCCAGGGCCACGACGGCGTGGTTCCGGATCTTCAGTTCGGCCAGATCGGTATAAGCGACATAGAGGCAGATCGGCAGCGCGAAGGGCAAGAACCACATTGCCGCATAGGCGGGGAGGGCCATCGGCTCAGCCGGTTTCCAGCGCCCGAAGCGAGCGTACCGCGTCTTCGAAATGCTGCGGGTGGGTGTCGATCGCCTCGCGCAACAGGCCCTTGCCGGTTGTTATGTCACCTTGTTTGACCGCTGACAGAGCCATTGTATGCAACAGCTGGGCGCGCTCGGTCTGGGTCATCGGTACGACCGGCAGCGTATAGTTGCGCTGGGCACTGCGGGCCAGAACCAGGTTGTTCTTGGCGGTGAACAGGTTGCCGTCCTGGCGGATGGCATCGCCGAACAGGCGCTCGGCCTCGGCAAAATCGCCGCGGGTCAGCTTGGAATAGCCCCAGTTGTTCATCACGCCCGCGGGACGAGTGGTCAGGCCAACGGCAATCTCGTAGAAGGTATCGGCGTTTTTCCATTCCTGATTGGAATCCGCCACCATCGCCTCGAGCCGATAGCGCTTGAAGGTCTCGTGGGTGGGCGGCACGGTATCCAGGACCTGCTCGGCCCGGTCCCATTCGTTGTTGCGGATCAACGCATCGGCCAGATCCACAGAGTCATCGGGTGCCGCGCCATCCATCTTGACCACGCGGTTCCAGGCGGCGACCGCTTCGGTGTTGCGGTTGGCACGGGTCAGCGATTTGGCAAGGCCGCGTTGCAGGTCGACCCGGTCAGGATTGTCCTTTGCGGCACGCTGGAAGTAGTCAACCGCCTCGTTGGGGTCGGCCACGGTCAGCATCACGTCGTTCAGATTGGTTTCGTCGACGACATTCACGTCCTGAAACGCACGCTCGACGGTTTCATCCGCGTTGTCGGAACAGGCCGATAGGGTCAGGCCACCTGCCAGCATGACCGGAACCAGGATAAAGTGGCGCATTTTTGCGTCCTTCTTGCTGCTCTTGCCCTCTATGGCGTCTTGCGGATCAAGAAGTCTCCTTGCCCCCGCTGCACCAATTTGAATTCTTCTTTTTGTTCAGTATTAATAGCAGGATTTTCGGATTTTGCGAGCGCAATCCGCAGATTGTTCCGGATTGAGTCACTTTCGCCATTGTCCAGCGCATAGGCCTTGCGAAAGACGGCTGTCGCTTCGGCGATCTCGCCTTTTTCCATCAGCAGAACGCCCAGATTGTTCCAGGCTTCGGGCCAGTCGGGGGCCTCTTCGACGGCGCGGCGCAGCATGGTTTCCGATTGCCCCAGCCGCCCCAGGCCCAGATTGGCGGTGCCGATGCCGGTCAGGATCTCGGTGGTCATGCCCTCGTCCAGCGCGGCACGGGTAAAGGCGTCGAGCGCCAGTTCGTATTCGCCGGCGGCCATCAGGCGTTGGCCCACTTCGACACCGCTGACCGCCTGCTTGCGGTGATCCACGCCGGGTGGGAAGGGGCTGTCAGGCAGGGCGATGTCGTCGTTTCTTGTGCAAGAGGCCACCGTCACCACGGTGACGATGGCCCATGCGAGAACAAGCCTTGGCGGCCGGGTCGGCGCAGCCGATGATGTCATGTCGTCATTTGCTCATGTTGCCAAGTTCCATGATGCCTTTGGCCGAGGGACCCACAAGGATGATCAGCAGCGGCGGAACCGTCAGCATCATTGTGGCAAGGGTCATTTTGGTTGGCAACTTGTTTGCGGCCTCTTCCGCGCGCATCACGCGCTTGTCCCGCATCTCGCCGGCATAGACGCGCAGCGCCTCGGCGATCGAGGTCCCGAATTGCGACGACTGGATCATCACGGTCACGAAAGAGGACACATCGACCACGCCGCAGCGGGTGCCCATGTCGCGCAGAACCTTGTCCTTTTCCTTGCCCGCTTTCATCTCGTGGGCGACCACCTCGAATTCGTCCGCCAGATCGGGATACGAGGCCCGCAACTCCTTTGAGACGCGCACGATGGACTGGTCGAGCGACTGGCCCGCCTCGACGCAGACCAACAACATGTCAAGTGCGTCGGGAAAGGCACGGGTGATGTTTTCCTTGCGTGTATCGACCCGTCGGGTGATCCAGTAGCGTGGCAGGAAATAGGCAACACCGCCCGGACCCAGAACACGGATCAGCATGGCCTGGCCATCCAGATCCTTGTCCGCTTCGATGACGAAGACATAGAGCACGCCAAGCAGAAGGCCCACCAGACCCAGCGCCATTTGCGCAAAGTGGAAGAAGCGCACGGCGTCCTTGGACTGATAGCCGGCCTGGCGCAGTTTGAGCTGCATCGCGGAAAGCTCGTCGGCGTCTTGCGGTTCCAGGAAAGTGGCAAAACGTTGCAGCTGTTCGTTGCGCCCGCTCTGGCGCAACTGCTCTTTCTTGGGTTTGGCGACCGTTTTGGGATTCATGTCGCGCTTGAGCTTTTTCAGTGGGTCCTCGGGCTGGCTCATCAGCAACGGAACCGCCAGAAGGACCATGAACAGGCCCAGCACGCCAACCACGATCAGAGGACCGAACTCGCCCAGGTGCTCGGTCAGGAAAGTATTGATCTGGCTCAGGATTTCCATGATGCTCTCCTCAGACCTTGATATTGGTCAGCATGCGCATGACGAACAGGTTGGCGGTCAGCAGGACCCCGACGACGAAACAGGCGGGAATGAACAGCGGGTGGTCCATCACCCCGTCGTAATAGCCCGGATCGTTGAACAGGATGACCATCAGCGCGACCAGCGGGAAGGCGGACAGGAACTTGCCCGACCATTGCGCTTCGGCGGTGATCGCCTTGACGCGCCGGAACAGGCGAAAGCGGGCACGGATCACCTTGGCCAGGCCGGCCAGAACCTCGGCCAGGTTGCCGCCCGATTGCTGCTGGATGGTGACCGCAACCGAGAGGAAGCGCAAATCCTGCATGTCGAGCCGCTCGGCCATTTCCTTGAGCGCCTCGCCCACTTCGCGGCCATAGGCGGCCTCATCGGCGATGATGCCGAACTCGGTGGCGATCGGATCCTCGGATTCCTTGGCCACGATCTGGATGGCCGAGACCAGCGGGTGCCCGACCCGGAGCGAGCGCACCATCAGTTCGACCGAGTCGGGGAGCTGCTCTTCGATCATGCTCAGCCGTTTCTTGGCTTTCTGATTGACCCAGAGATAGACGGCGGCGATGCCAATCGCGACCGAGATGGCGGCGCGCAGCTTGACCTCGGTTTGGGTGCCGACGCTGAGACCGACAAAGGCGATACCCGCCAGCAGCGCCATGATCATGATCAGCTGCCGGGGGGTAAAGGCGATGGCCGCCTTTTGCGCCTTTTCCGCCAAGAGCGAATAAAGCGGGATCGACTTCGACTTCATGTGCTGCTGCATCTCCTTGCGGAGCTGCTCCAGCACCTGTTCGCGACCGGCGCCCTTGTCCAGCATTTCCAGCCGGCGGTTTACCCTGCTGTTGAGGCTGATGGATTTCCCGAAAGCGACAAGATAAAGACCCTCGACCAGGACCAGGACCCCGACGAAGATCAGGCCGTAGATGATCGGTTCTGCACTGAGTTGCATCGTTTTGATCCTTACATCGTGGTCGGTTCATAGATCGACGGCGGCAGATCATAGCCCCACATGCGGAAGCGCTCCGAGAAATGGCTGCGCACGCCGGTGGCGGTGAAATGGCCGATAATCTTGTTGTCGGGGGTCAGGCCCACCCGCTGATAGCGGAAGATTTCCTGCATCGAGATGACGTCGCCCTCCATCCCGGTAATCTCGGTGATCGAGGTCATGCGACGGCTGCCGTCCTGAAGGCGGCTGGCCTGCACGATCAGGTTGACGGCGCTGGCGATCTGGCTGCGCACGGCCTTGATGGGCATCTCGATACCGGCCATGGCGATCATGTTCTCCAGACGGCTGACACCGTCACGGGCGCTGTTCGCGTGGATCGTGGTCATCGAACCGTCATGGCCGGTGTTCATGGCCTGGAGCATGTCGATGACTTCCTCGCCGCGGGTCTCGCCGACGATGATGCGGTCGGGGCGCATCCGAAGCGCGTTCTTCAGACAGTCGCGGGGGGAAACCTCGCCCTTACCCTCGACGTTTGGCGGGCGGCTTTCCATCCGGCCCACATGAATCTGCTGCAACTGGAGTTCGGCCGTATCCTCGATTGTCAGAATGCGTTCGGCATTGTCGATGAAACTCGACAGCGCGTTCAGCGTTGTGGTCTTGCCCGATCCGGTACCGCCCGAGACGATCACGTTCAGCCGGGTGGCGACGGCGGCCTGAAGATAGGCGGCCATCTCCTCGGTAAAGGCGCCGAATTTCACCAGGTCGTCGATGCCCAGCTTGTCCTTCTTGAATTTCCGGATCGACACCAGCGAGCCGTCCACCGCGATCGGCGGCACCATCGCATTGAAACGCGAACCATCGGCGAGGCGGGCGTCGACATAGGGATTGGATTCATCGACACGCCGGCCGACCGCGCTGACGATCTTGTCGATGATCCGCAGCAGGTGGCGTTCGTCTTTGAATGTGATGTCGGTCAGTTGCAGCTTGCCCGAACGTTCGACAAAAATCTGCTGCGGCCCGTTCACCAGGATATCGTTGACCGTATCGTCCTGAAGCAGGGTTTCCAACGGTCCCAGACCGGTGACCTCGTCATACAGCTCCTTGTTGAGCTGCATGCGGTCCTCGCGGTTCAGTACCACGCCTTTGTTTTCTAGTATCTCGCTGGTGATGGCGGTAATTTCAGCGCGCAGTTCTGCCTCGGCGGCGTGTTCCAGCGCCGACAGGTTGAGATTCTCCAGTAGATCGCGATGGAGCTCTATCTTGAGCTCGCTCAGCCGCTCCTTGCGCTTGCGGTCCCGGTCCTGCGGAGCCGCCTCGGCCGCCTGTTTCTGGATCGGTTTGCGCAGGCTGGCGACGGGCGCCGGTTCGACCTTGGCGATGGGCGCTTCGGCTTTCTTGGTGGCCAGGGCGGCCACCGGCATTGCCTTGTCGGTCTTTTTATATCTCGAAAACACGGTCGACCCCCTCGTCTATGGTGTTCAGGCTGCCTTGACGTCGCTGCGCCCCAATTCGTGCAGCGATTGCGCCAGTTTCGCGATTTCGCGGCGTAGTGGATTCTTGGGCGCCGAGGTTGCCAGCGGCAGACCGTGATCGGCGCCCTGGGTGACCTGTTTGCCACCATCGGGCAGTTGCAGGTCGATCGAGATGCCCAGGGATTCCCCCATCCGTTTGACCCGACTCTTGCCGCTGAGATCGGTGAATTTAGGCGCTTTGTTCAGGGCAAAGCGCAATTTGTTGAAAGGCAGGTCCTCGGATTGCAACGCGCGCTTCATCCGCAGCGCGTTCTGGGCCGAGCGCATGTCCAGCTCGATCATCGCGAAATAGACATGGGCGGCCTGAAGGATCGTCTCGGACCATTGCACCAGCGTTTTGGGCATGTCGACGATGACATAATCGAAATGCGCGCGCGCCATTTCGATCACCCGCTGGATGTCCTCGGGTGTCAGAATGTCGAGTGGCACCATGTCCGACGGCGCGGTAAGCACCTGCAACTTGTCCTCGAAGCTCAAGAGTGCCTGACCGAACACCTCTTCGTCCATGCTTTCGGTTTCCGACAGCATCTCGAACACCGCCTCGCGGCGGGGCAGGTCCAGATAGGTCGAGACAGAGCCGTATTGCAGGTCGAAATCCAGAAGACAGACGCTTGGCGCATCCTCGCCGCTGATATTGGCCAGCTCCCAGGCCAGATTCACCGCCAAGGTGGTTGATCCGGTACCGCCGGCCAGCCCATGCACAACGATCAACGCCCCCTCGCGCGCGGCGCCCTTGTTCAGGTGCGCGGTGTTATGATGGGCCTGAGTTTGTTCGGGTTCAGGCTTGTTCAGCCGGTCGATGGCCGATTGCAGTTCGCGTTCGGGCAGGGGATAGGGTACGAATTCGTCCGCCCCCTTGCGCAACAGCTGATGCAGCGAGGCCGGGGTGACGTCTTCGGCGATCAGAATGACCTTGATACCGCGCGCCTTGGCCTGGGTGATGATTTCACCCATAAGCACCAGATTGTCTTCGTCATCGGCGTCGATCGCCAGGGCGATGAATTCAAGTGAGTCGGATTCGGGCTGACCGAAGAAGGCCAGCGCCTCGGCAAAACCCAGGTCGCCCCAGCCTTCGCCCATCGCGGCTTCCATGTCCTCGATCAGAAGATCGAAATTCTGCACGTCCCGGCTGACGGTACAGGCCAGGATCGGCATTGTTTCGGGTTGCGGCATTGCGCTGCTCATTGCCTTTTTCCTCTTTACGGGGGCGGGGCAACAAGACGGTGTCCGTTCTGCCTTCACCCGCATGCGACCGGGAATCTGGTCGCACGTCACCTATTGGAAGCAATGTCGCGGGTAAGTTGGGCGAGATTTGGGCCGAAAAGAACCAATTGTAGGGAATGGGGCGACTATGCCGCCCGATTCCACTTATTGTTCGAAGGCGCTGGAGGTGGTGTCGATCTCGATCGAGGTTTTGGGCTCAGCGCTCTTGATGTATTCGCGATAGACAACCTGGGCATATTTGCCGTCCAGGATGTTCTGATGCCCATCGACAAAGCCCGAGACCTGGGTGACCGTGCGCCGGTTGCGGCGTTCCCGCTCCGAGGTGGGCACCAGCGGCTGCGTTTCGCCATAAGAGACCATCGCTTCGAGCCGGTTCCGGCTGATGCCGCGGCTGGCAAAGAACGACACGACCGCGCGCGCGCGACGCATCCCCAGGCTCTTGTTATAGCCCGAGGACCCGACCGCGTCGGTGTGGCCGTAGACTCGGAATCGCACCTCGGGGAACTGCCGGATCCAATCCGCCTGAAGGGTCAGGACCTGTTGGGCAGTGGCGTCCAGCTCGGCGCTGTCAAAGGCAAAGTTGATCTGGGTCGGGACCTCGCGGGCAAAGCGGTCCGCCAGGGTCTGCGCATAGCTGCGCTCGCCGTTCATCATCTGGGTATTGTTCAGCGTTGCGTTGCCGAACGTGCCCGAATCGACCTGATAGCCCGCTTCGAGACCGCAGGCTGAAAGCGTTCCGGCCAGCCCCAGGCACATCATCCAGTTCCGCATCGGTCCCATCCCCTGATCACTCCAAGACATAGCCATAAGAGCCGCTGAAATCCTGTCGCGCGACCTCGGAGGCAGCGCCGCTACGGGCCCGCTGGGTCCGGGTGGTTTTGCCACGCAGGAACAGATCGCTCTCGGTGGGCGGCTTGACCCGATCGGTCGGCAGCGCCAATGCCTCGCCCCGCGTGGGCGAGACCAGATGCGCGGTGATGATGATCACCAGCTCGGTCTGCGAGCGCTGATAGTTTGCACTGCGGAACAGGGCACCCAGCACCGGCACGTCGCCGATCCAGGGTAGTTGCGAGTTGTTGTCCAGAAACTCGTCCTCGATCAGACCGGCGATTGCAAAGCTCTCGCCATCCTTGAGTTCGACGGTGGTCGAGGTTTCGCGGCGTTGGAACGCGGCGATTTCGAATCCGTTCACGGTTACCGAATTGTTGGGATCAAGCGACGAGACCGCTGCAAGCAGTTCGAGATTGATCAGATCGCCATCGACGACACGGGGGATGAATGCCATCTCGACGCCAAAGGGCTTGTACTCGACCGTGAACAAGCCGTCGCGCTGGGCCACCGGGATCGGATATTCGCCACCTGCCAGGAACTTGGCCTCTTGCCCAGACAGGGCCGAAAGGTTCGGTTCGGCCAGTGTTCGCACCACGCCCTTGCGCTCCAACGCCTCGAGCAGCAGCCGCACCTGGGTCGATCCGGCGCTGAACCCGAACAGGATCGCACCGGTATTGTCGTTCAGGACCGGGATGTTGCCGTTGATCGCGTTGGTCAGGCTTCCCGAGTTGTTCAGCGTGTTCAGGCCGCCGACGGCATTGCCGCCGCTGAAGCCAAGCGAGGCGCTGAGCGATTTCGAGACCGAGCGCTGCATCTCGGCGAAACGCACCTTGAGCATGACCTGCTGCACGCCGGCCACGCTCATCAGGTTCGAAACCCGTTCGGGCGCATAGCGTTCGGCCAGGTCAAGCGCCCGTTGCAAACGCGCGGCGCTGGAGGCGGTGCCCGACAGCACGATACCGTCATTGGCGGTGCGCACCTCGATCTTCTCGTTGGGCAGGATCTGTTTGAGACGTTCCTTGAACTCGGCCACGTCGAACGAGACCCGCACGTTCACATTGGTGATAAGCCGCCCACCCGCGTCGAACAGGCTGAGTGTTGTCAGGCCCGGCGATTTGCCCAGAACATAGATGGTACGGTCGGACAGCGAAGAGATATCCGCGATCCCGGCATTGGCAATCGAAAGCTCGGCAAAGGGCGTTTCGCTTTCAACCACGATGGCCCGGTTCATGGGAACATCGAGAGTTTCGGCGGTGCCTTGTTTGACCACGCGCAGGTCCTGAGCTTGCGACATGCCCGCGATCGGGCTGCACGTAAGGACGAGCCCTGTCAGGGCCGCTTTGATGAAACCATCAATTTTCATGTGACCTGCCTTTCCGATCACGCCTCTGAACCGGGTCTTGACGCCCGATGTTTGGGTTACTTTGCGCGACTTGATGCTTTTTTGCAAGAATCAATGCTTTTGGGCGCGTTATTGATGTGTGGATTGAGCAACAAGCAAGAAGGACCGCCCCTTGCGGTGCGGCCCTTCCTTTTGCAACCTGCGCAGATCGACACATCAATTCGTGCAGGGGATCGGGATGTCGACAACCTCGGCCCCGCGACGGGTGCGGATGGTGCAGACCTTCTCTTCGACCTTTTCGGGGGCGGCTTCGAGCGCACCGAGACCCAGCAGCATACGCTGATCCACCTCGACCGCAGAAGCGATGGTATCGTCATCGGCGCCGACCAGCGCGAGGGTCAGGCGTCCGGTTGTCTGCGCCTGGGCCAGCGCGGCCACCTGCTGGGGCAGGGCGGCGACGGTGACCGTGCGGGCGATATTGGCGCCAGTCACGTCACCCCCCGCGATCTGGTCGATTGCGACAATCTGGATATTGGTCTGAATCAGGCGGGTAATCTCTCCCTGCATGCCTTCCAGCGGGCCGGTTCCGCCTGACATGCCTCCGGTCCAGTAGACATCGACCCGGTCACCCGGACGCAGGAAACCGGACACGCCGCTGGTGACGTCGACCTTGATGGCAAAGGCGCGCATGCCGCGCGATAGTTGCGAGGTCAGCCCGGCATCCTCGCCGGGTTTGGTGACCTTGACGGCCATGATCGCCTCATCCTTCTCCATCGCGCGCAGGACGTAGCGATTGTCCTCCTGACGCTCGGGGAACAGGGTGGCGGCATCCAGGAATGTGCCTTCGGGGATTGCGTTCTCGGGCCATTTGACCGCGCGCACGTCCTCTTTGGTCAGCCGTTCGCCATAGCGCAGCGGGCGCGAGGCCACATAGACCGTCTTTGTAGGCACGATCTGTGCCCGTGCCTGCCGCTCACGCGCCAGTTCGCTTTGATAGGCGGAAATATAGTTGCGGGCCATCATGACCGCGCCCCCGGCAAGTGCGATCCCCACGATCAGGACCAGTCCGAATACTGCTCGCATCTTGTCACCTCTCTTCTGTTCCGCTCGCCCGGCGTCGGCCATTCTGGCCGGGCACGGGCGATCTGAAACATATCTTGCGCTTCAAATATGTCATTCTGAGGGTCAAAGGGCGCCCCTACAGCGTCTTTGACAGACAATTGAAGCTTGTTTTTCTGCGCATTTGTCTCGAAACGGTCTTTGCCGCCAGTTCAGAACCCGGCGTCCACGTTGACCGAACCAATTGTGGTCGAAACGGCTGTGGATACATCCCCGGTCGGACCGTTGATCGCCGAATAGGCGATACCGGCCAGGGAAACCACCGCAGCAGTCAGAACCACCCAGTCCACCGTGACGGCGCCGTCTTCCTCTTTTGCAAAGAGCATCCAGCTAATCAGCATGGTAGTGCCTCCGTCGCATCGGATTCAGGAAAAAGGGCCACGCCTTGGGTAAAGACGCGGCCCCGATCTGCTGTAGTCAGCCAGGCTATTACAGGCCGGTATCCGGCGTCACGGTGCCCAGCTCGGTGTTGATGGCGGTCGACAGCGTGCTGGTACCGGTCGAGATGCCGTTGTAGGCAACTGCGGCCAGGGCCACGACTGCTGCGGTCAGCACGACCCAGTCAACGGTCACTGCGCCATCTTCGTCTTTGCGGAAGTTTTTGAAGAATTTGATCATGGTTAGTCCCTCCTAAGGATCACAAGAGTGTTTCTCAACCTCGCCGTCCGTCTGAACCTGCTCTCTCTCGTTGGCTCATGTCCGTCGCGGTATGGGTGTATATTTGCCGGTCAGCCGTGGCAGGATTTGGGCCAAAACTCGGATTTCTTTGCCAGATTTTAATTTTTCTAGTGGAATCTCACTAACTCTTTGTTTTGTAACGGTAAAAAAAGAAAAATTTTTAGTTACCCCCGGTAGGGCCGATGCAAAACCGCATCAAATATGGCGAAATCGCCTTATTTGGGTGGTTTTTTCGGTGTTGAAAGGGTCTTTTGCACCGTAGAGTCGTGAAAAAACATATCTAGAGGCGAGCAGATGGCCCTCAGATACATCACTCTGATTGCAGCGGCGGCCGTTCTTGCGGTCGTGGGCGAGTCGCACGCGGAAAGCCCCGTGCCGCTACCCGAGGTCAAGTTCAAGCGGGTGCGCGCACCCGCGCCGGGGGCGCCCCCCCGCGTGGATGTCCAGATCTCGGCCGAAGAGCACGCCCGCGCGCCCGTTGCCGGGCGGCAGAAGCCGGTTGCGGAGGACGATATCGTCACCGCGGCGGCCGCGCCCGTGCCTGACGCAGCGGGCGCCGCCGGCCGTTATGCGTGGTTCTGGGACAAGATATCTCCGGCGCTTGGTCCCGACCGACCCCGCCAGTTGGAGGATATGCTGAGCGCGCTATCCGCCGGCGGGGTGGATGCGCCGCGCCTTCAGGCCTTGCAGGATATCGCGCGGGCACAAGGCATCTCGATTCTGCGCTCGACGGTGGGAACCGAGGTTTCGCCAGCGCTGGTGCTGGCGGTGATCGCGGTGGAATCGGCGGGGCGAGCCGATGCTGTCAGCGGTGCGGGCGCGCAGGGTCTCATGCAGCTGATGCCGGATACCGCGGCCCGGTTCGGGGTCAATGACAGCCTTTTGCCGGATGACAATATCGCGGGCGGCGTGCGCTATCTGAACTGGCTGATGAAGGAATTCGGGCGCGACCCGGTTCTGGTGCTTGCCGGATACAACGCGGGCGAGGGCGCGGTGCGCAAACACGAAGGCGTGCCGCCCTATGCCGAGACCCGCGATTACGTGCCCAAGGTGCTAGCCGCCTATCAGGTTGCGCGCGGGCTCTGCGCCACACCGCCCGAACTGATCACCGACGGTTGCGTGTTCACCGCCATGCAATAGAAAAACCCGCCCCGGTTGCGGGGGCGGGTTGGTGATCCCAAGAAGAGACCCGGTCAATCGACCAGCGTCGCCTCGGTCGCGGCGCGCATCTCTGCCTCGGTCACGCCATCGGCCAGTTCGACGATCCGCAATCCGCCATCGACTACGTCGAGTACGCCGAGGTTGGTGATGATGCGGTCGACCACGCCCTTGCCGGTCAGCGGCAGGGTGCATTCCTTGAGCACTTTCGATTCGCCGTGCTTGTTGGTGTGATCCATCACAACCACCACGCGACCAACGCCCGCCACCAGGTCCATGGCGCCGCCCATGCCCTTGACCAGCTTGCCGGGGATCATCCAGTTGGCCAGATCGCCCTTTTCGTCCACTTCCATCGCGCCCAGGATCGCAGCGGCGATCTTGCCGCCCCGGATCATCGCAAAGGATGTGGCGCTGTCGAAATAGGCGGTACGGGCCAGTTCGGTGATGGTCTGCTTGCCGGCATTGATCAGGTCCGGGTCCTCGTCGCCCTCATAAGGGAAGGGGCCCATGCCCAGCATGCCGTTTTCCGATTGCAGGGTGATGTCCTTGTCGCCCACATAGTTGGCCACCAGCGTCGGGATCCCGATGCCGAGGTTCACATACATGCCGTCTTCAAGCTCTTCTGCCGCGCGCGCGGCCATCTGATTGCGGTCCCAGGGCATGGCTCAAGCCTCCTCACGTTTGCGGGTGGTGCGCTGTTCGATGCGCTTTTCATGCTCGCCCTGAATGATGCGATGCACATAGATGCCGGGCAGGTGGATGCAATCGGGGTCCAGCTCGCCGCGCGGAACGATTTCCTCGACCTCGGCGATGCAGATCTTGCCGCAGGTGGCCGCGGGCACGTTGAAATTGCGCGCGGTCTTGCGGAACACCAGGTTGCCTGTGTCATCGGCCTTCCAGGCCTTGATGATCGACAGATCGGCAAAGATACCCTCTTCGAGGATATAGGTCTCGCCGTTGAAGTCCTTGTGCTCCTTGCCATCGGCGATGACGGTGCCGACGCCGGTCTTGGTATAGAAGCCGGGGATGCCCGCACCACCGGCGCGCATGCGCTCGGCCAGGGTGCCTTGGGGATTGAATTCCAGCTCCAGCTCGCCGCTCAGGTATTGCCGCATGAATTCGGCGTTTTCGCCCACATACGAGCTGATCATCTTCTTGACCTGCTTGGTTTGCAGCAGGATTCCGATGCCGAAATCGTCGACACCCGCATTGTTCGAGGCAAAGGTCAGATCCTTGGCGCCCGAATCCTTGATTGCCTGCAACAGCAGTTCGGGAATGCCGCACAGGCCGAAGCCGCCCGCCGCGATCAGCATGCCGTCCTGCAGCAGACCGTCGAGCGCCTCGGTGGCGTTGGCATAGATTTTTTTCATGGAAACTCCCCCAATGACTTGGTGATTGCGCCGGTTTTGCCGCCGCGTCAGCGCGGAGTCAATGACGGGTTCCGGGGGATGGTATTTCTACGGAATGGCACGGGCCGGGGCGGCGGAACCGCCCCGGCCGGGTCACTGGGGCAGCGCCTCGGCGCTGTATTGCGCGGCATATTCGGCGCTGGGCGGGATCGGGGTGATGACGTCGATCAGCACGCCATTGGGGTCGGCGGTGATGAAATGGCGCTGGCCGAACGCCTCGTCCTTGAGCGGTTTCAGCATCGGCAGACCTGCCGCTGTCAGCCGGTCGTATTCCGCCGCTGCGTCTGCCACCTCGAAGTTCAGGATCACGCCGCGCACCGGGCCACGGGCCTGGGCCGGGATGGTTTCGTGCTGCCCGTCCAGGATGGCCAGATTGACCGAGGGGTCGGCGCTGGATTGCAGATGCACGTACCAATCGGCCTCGAACGCGGTGTGGAACCCGAAATGGCTGCGATAGAAATCGGCGGTGCCCTGCACGTCGCCGGTCTGGATGACGGGGTAATACTGGGTCGTTTTCATATTGCCTTTCTCCTCAACATGCATACAGTTTGTATGTAAGTTGGAAATAAACATACAGGCTGTATGTATGCAAGAGAAAAATACACCCGTCCCCAATGCCGACCGTCGCGCCGCGATGCGGGCACGCCTGATCGCCGCCGCGCGGGCGCTGTTCGTGGACAAGGGATATGCCGAGACCTCGACACCCGAGATTGTGCGCGCCGCCGACGTGACGCGCGGCGCGCTCTATCACCATTTCGCCGACAAGGCCGATCTGTTTCGCGCCGTGGTCGAGGCGGAGGCCGAGGCGCTGGTGGAGCGGATCGATGCCGAGGCCGTCGACGCCGGGGCAGGGGGGATGGAAGCGGGCAGCGCCGCCTTCTTCCGCGCCATGGCCGAGCCGGGCCGCGCCAGGCTGCTGCTGATCGACGGGCCAGCGGTGCTGGGACCGGACGAGATGAGCCGGATCGACGCCGGAGGCGGGCGTGCCTCGCTGCGGGCGGGGCTCGATCTTGTGGTCAGCGGTGTCGGCGAAGCTGAGATGCAGGCATTGACCGAGGTGGTGTCTGCCGCTTTCGATCGCGCCGCGCTTGCGATTGCGCAAGGAGCAGAACCCGCGCCTTTTGAACAGGCGATGGCACGGCTGGTGGCGGGGTTGCGCGCGCGCTGACGCCCGCGCCCGCGCCGTGGTCAGCTCTCGGTCTTCTTGGTGGTCTTCTTGCGCGGGGCGGCTTTTTTCTTGGTGCCCTTCTTGGTCGATTTCTCGGCAATCAGCGCGACCGCCATCTCCATCGTCACATCCGCCGCCTCGACATCCTTGGGCAGGGTCGCATTGACCTTGTCCCATTTGACATAGGCGCCATAGCGGCCATCCAGCACGTTGACCGCACCGCCGTGTTCGGGATGCTCGCCCAACTCCTTGAGGGGTTTGGCCGCCGCCCGGCCCCGACCGCGGGGATTGGCGCGTTTCTCGGCCAGCAGTTCGACCGCGCGGTTCATGCCGATCTCGAACACGTCGTTCGGGTCCTTGAGATTGGCATAGACCGGTTTGTCCTCATCCGGCAACTGGTGCATCAGATAGGGGCCGAAACGCCCGAAATTGGAACTGATCATGCCGCCTTCGGGGTGAAGCCCGATCTGGCGCGGCAGGCTGAGTAGCACCAGCGCCTTTTCCAGATCCAACTCTTCGGCCGACCAGCCGCGCGGCAGGCTGGCACGCGGGGGTTTCTTGTTTTCTTCGCTGATCTCGCCGCGCTGGACATAAGGCCCGAACCGGCCCGCCTTGAGCCAGATCTCGTCACCGCCATCCTCGCCCAGCAGCCGCTCGGCGCTGTCATCCGCGTCACCACTGATCGGGCGGGTATAGCGGCATTCGGGATAGTTGCCGCAGCCGACGAACCCGCCGGTGCGCGAAGTTTTCAGATGCAACTGGCCCGTGCCGCATTTGGGGCAGATCCGCGGGTCGGATCCATCCTCGCGCGGCGGATAGAGCTGGGGCGCCAGCGCCTCGTCCAGCTTGTCGAGCACTTCGGAGATGCGCAGCTCGGATGTTTCGCTGATCGCCGCCGAGAAATCGCGCCAGAACCGGCCCAAGAGGTCCTTGTAATCGCGCGAGCCCGCGCTGACGTCATCCAGCTGCTCTTCCAGATTGGCGGTGAACTCATAGCCCACGTATTGGCGGAAGAAGTTCAGCAGGAAGATGGTGACGATGCGGCCCTTTTCCTCGGGGATCAGCCGGTTCTTGTCCTTGCGGACATATTCCCGGTCCTGGATCGTGGTGATGACCGAGGCATAGGTCGAGGGTCGGCCGATGCCCAGCTCTTCCATACGCTTGACTAGCGTTGCCTCGGTATAGCGCGGCGGCGGCTGGGTGTGGTGTTGCAGCGCCAGGACGGCCTCGTTTTCGGACAGAATCGCCTCTTTGGCGATCTTGGCGCCCTCGGTCAGCGGGGTATCTCCGGTCGCCCTGGCGAATTGATCGGCCAGCGAAATCTTGGCAAAAACCGCCTTTTCCCCCATCGAGATCTGGGGCAGGCGCTTGTCCTCGTCATTCTCGACATCGTCGCGCCCCTCTTCGTAGACGCGCAGGAACCCGTCGAACAGCACCACCTGGCCGGTGGCGCGCAGGCCGACCTGGCCATCGGCGCTGCCGATCTCGACCGTGGTCCGCTCCAGCCGGGCGGCGGCCATCTGACAGGCGATGGTGCGTTTCCAGATCAGATCATAAAGACGGCGCTGATCCTCGTCTTTCAGTTTCAGCGCGGCGGCATCCTTGAGCATGTCGGTGGGGCGGATGCATTCATGCGCTTCTTGCGCGTTCTTGGCCTTGTTCTTGTACATGCGCGGGCTGTCGGGCACGTATTCGGCGCCGAACCGCTCGGCAATGGCGTCGCGGGTGGCCATCACCGCCTCGGGCGCCATGTCGATGCCGTCGGTCCGCATATAGGTGATGTGCCCGGCCTCGTAGAGGCGCTGCGCCGCGCTCATGCAGTGGCGCGCGCCCATGCCGAACTTGCGGCTGGCCTCCTGTTGCAGGGTCGAGGTCATGAAGGGCGCCGAGGGGTTGCGCGCCGCCGGTTTCGCCTCGACCGACTGGATGCTCAGCGCGCGGCTGGTGATCGCCTGCACCGCCAGTTCGGCCTGGGTGGCGTTGGACAGGTCCATCTTGTCGAGCTTGTTGCCCGCCAGCGTGACCAGCCGCGCCTCGTAGACCTGGCCACGCGGGGTTTCCAGCAACGCCTTGACCGACCAGTATTCCACCGGCTTGAAGGCCTCGATCTCCATCTCGCGCTCGACGATCAGGCGCAGGCAGACCGATTGCACCCGGCCCGCGCTGCGCGCACCGGGCAGCTTGCGCCACAGGACGGGCGACAGGTTGAATCCCACCAGATAATCCAGCGCACGGCGGGCCAGATAGGCCTCGACCAGCGGCATGTCGACCTGGCGCGGGTTCTGCATCGCCTTGGTCACCGCGTCCTTGGTGATAGCATTGAAGGTGACGCGACTGACGGCGGTGCCCTTCTTGATCGAGCGGCGCTTGGTCAGCGCCTCTTGCAGGTGCCAGCTGATCGCCTCGCCCTCGCGATCGGGGTCGGTGGCGAGGATCAGTTCGTTGTCCTCGGCCAGGGCGTCGGCGATCGCCTTGACGTGCTTGCGACTGTCGGCGGCAACCTCCCAGGTCATGTCGAAATCATGCTCGGGATCGACCGATCCGTCCTTGGCAGGCAGGTCGCGCACATGGCCATAAGATGCCAGAACCGTGTAGTCCGAGCCGAGATATTTGTTGATCGTTTTTGCCTTGGCAGGGGATTCTACAACAACAACAGGCATTTAAGTGGCTACCTCATTCATCGGACACGGCGCGTTCTATGGCGGGGCAACATGTGGGGTGCAAGCCCCGATTGTCAATCGGTGCTGTTTGGGCGCAGTTGTTCCGAGTGTCAGAGGCGGGTGGGACCGGCCCGTCGCAGTCTTGGGCGCGGGCGGGACGGGGTCAGTTGACGCGCGACAGCAGCCCGCCGGCCTGACGGTTGATCCGGCCTTCCAACTCCAGATCGACCAGCACCGGGGCGACCTCGCCCGGGCTGGCGGCCAGATCGCGGATCAGCTGATCCTCGGCCACCGGCGAGGGGCCGAGCCGGTCGAGGATTTGGCTGTGCAACTGCGCCGTCTCGCGCAGGCTGCGCTTTGGGGGCGGCGCTGGCTGTTGCATCAGGTCGCACAGGTCGGGCTGCGGTTGCGGCGCTGTCAGGGCGGGCAGGGCGGCGATCACGTCTTCGGCATTGCGCACTAGATGGGCGCCGTCGCGGATCAGCATGTTGCAGCCGGCGGCACGTGCATCGAACGGGTGGCCGGGCACCGCCAACACTTCGCGTCCCTGATCTAGCGCGTCGCGCGCGGTGATCAGGCTGCCGGATTTGGCGGCGGCCTCGACCACCACCACCGCCTGGGCCAGGCCCGAGATGATGCGGTTGCGGCGCGGGAAGTGGCGGGCCTGCGGGGGCAGGCGCATCGGCTGTTCCGACAGGCGCAGCCCTTGCCGCGCGATATCACCCGCCAGATGCGTGTTCTCGGCGGGATAGACCGTGTCGACACCACCGGCCATGACCGCGATGGTGCCGCTGGGCAGCGCGGCCAGATGCGCGGCGGTGTCGATGCCGCGCGCCAACCCCGAGACCACGACAAAACCGGCAGCACCCAGATCCTGCGCCAAGGCCCGCGCCATGCGGGTGCCCAGCGACGAGGCATTGCGGGCGCCCACCAGCGCGATCATCGGGCGGCGCAACAGGGCCGGGTCGCCGAGCAACCACAATAGCGGCGGCGCATCCGAGATCTCGGCCAAGTGAGCGGGGTAATCGGCATCGCCCAGGCACAAAAGCCGCGCTTGCGCGGCTTTTGCGGCCTTGAGCTCTGCTTCGACAACACCGGGCGGGCATATTTCATAGCCCTCGACCCCGGCGGCACGTGCCACTTCAGGCAACGCGGCCAGCGCGTTCTGCGCCGTGCCATGCTCGTGCATCAGTCGGCGGAACGTTGTCGGGCCAACTCTGCGCGAGCGCAAAAGGCGGAGCCAGGAAAACCGGTCCTCTTCCGTGGTGGGTGGGAGTGGGGGGTGATAGGAAGAAAACTGTTCCTCGGTCATCCGTCGCTCCGCCTGTTTGCAGAAACAGGTTTACGGTCCGGCGCGTTAACAGGTGGTGAATCAAGCTAAATTTTTCGCAGTTTTTTGCGGTCGGGACAGAAAGCCACGCTCAACCATCTGAAATAAAAGAACTTTGATGAATGTTGCTTGGGCGAGCCCGTGGGCTGCTCGGTCGCAGGGAGGCGAATCGGCGGCAAAGCTGTTTACCTTGCCGCCGTCCGGTTTCACGCCGCCGAGCCGCCCACCGTCAGCCCATCCATCAACACCGTGGGCTGGCCCACGCCCACCGGCACCCATTGGCCGTCCTTGCCGCAGGTGCCCATGCCGGGGTCGAGTGCCATGTCATTGCCAAGCCCCCGGATGCGTTTCAACGCCGAAGGCCCGTCGCCGATCAGCGTGGCCCCCTTGACTGGGGCGCCGATGCGGCCGTTGCGCACCCGATAGGCCTCGGTGCAGGAGAACACGAACTTGCCATTGGTGATGTCGACCTGGCCGCCGCCAAATCCCACCGCCCAGATGCCGTCCTTGATCTCGCCCACCAGATCGGCTGGGTCTGCATCGCCGCCCAGCATCACCGTATTGGTCATCCGTGGCATCGGCTTGTGGGCATAGCTTTGCCGCCGTCCGTTGCCGGTCGGCTCCACTCCCATCAGGCGGGCGTTCTGGCGGTCTTGCATGTACCCGGTCAGAATGCCGTCCTCGATCAGCACGGTCCGGCGCGAGGGCGTGCCCTCGTCATCGACGGTGATCGAGCCGCGCCGGTCGGGCAGGGTGCCATCATCGACCACGGTGACCCCGCGCGCGGCGACCTGCTGACCCATCAGCCCGGCAAAGGCCGAGGTGCCCTTGCGGTTGAAGTCGCCCTCCAGCCCATGGCCGATCGCCTCATGCAGCAGAATGCCGGGCCAGCCGGGGCCAAGCGCCACCTCCATCACCCCAGCAGGCGCCGGTTCGGCATCCAGATTGACCAAAGCGATCCTCAGCGCCTCGCGCGCCTGCGCCTGCCAGGCCTCGGGCGCGATCAGCCCGTCCAGCCCGACCCGACCACCGCCACCGGCGCTGCCGCTCTCGCGCCGTCCGTCCCGCTCGACGATGACCGAGACATTGACCCGCGTCATGGGCCGCACATCGCGCAGATGCACCCCGTCGGGTCGCAGTATCTCGACCTCTTGCAGCGAGGCCATGATCGAGGCCGAGACCTGCACCACCCGTGGATCGAGATCGCGGGCAAAGGCGTCGATCTCGCGCAGGGTCTCGACCTTGACCGGAAAGGCGGCCGACGCGATGGGATCGTCCTCGGTGTATAGCTTGCGATTGGTGCGAGCCGGGGCGCCCGCCAGAGTGCCGCCACCATCGCCCACCGCCAGCCGCGCGGTTTCTGCCGCTCGCCGCAATGCAGGGATCGAGACATCGGTGGAATGCGCATATCCCGCCACCTCGCCCTTGACTGCCCGCAACCCGAAACCCTCGGATGCGTCGTAAGAGGCCGAGCGCAACCGCCCGTCGTCAAAGCTCAGCGCCTCGGATTTGCGGCGCTCGACGAACAGCTCGCCATCTTCGGCCCCGTCGGTGGCTGCCCGAAGAACTGTCAGCGCCTCGTCCTGCGGAAGGGCTGTTTCAAAGGGGCGAAAAGGGTTCTGCGCCATGATTTGCGGCCTCGTTGTTTGATCCAGATCAAAAATAGCGTCTGTTTGACGCAAGCATTTTGCTTTATCTGCCTCCGGGAATATGATTTTTAACGCGACCAAAGACAACGGGCGGGGTGTGTTTGATTCACGAACCCCCCGGTCAGGGACGCAAAGATCAAACGATCAGGACAGAACATGAAGAACGCTTTGACGCTTTCGGCGCTTCTCGCCACACTTTCGAGCCTGCCCGCCGCGGCGCAGGAGCTGGAGATCATCGGCAAACCGGTCGACGGCGGAATGGGCTTTCAGCCAGCCGCAACCGAACTGGCGCGCGAGCTGCAATCGCTGGATGCAATGATTCTGGTGATCATCACGGTCATCTGCCTGCTGGTGGCGGCGCTGCTGGTCTGGTGCATCGTGCGGTTCAACAGCCGCGCCAACCCGACCCCGGCGAAGTTTTCGCATTACACCCCGGTGGAAATCCTCTGGACCGTCGGGCCGATCCTGATTCTGGTCTTCATCGGTGCCTTCTCGCTGCCGGTTCTGTTCAACCAGCAGGAAATTCCCGAGGGCGAGATCAACATCAAGGTCACCGGCTACCAGTGGTACTGGGGCTATGACTACACCGACGAGGGCTTCGGCTTCGAAAGCTTCATGCTGGGCCGCGACGATCTGGAAGATCATGGCTACAGCCAGGACGAATACCTGCTGGCCACCGATACCGCCGTTGTCGTGCCCGTCGGCAAGGTCGTCGTGATGAGCGTTACCGGCGCGGACGTGATCCATTCCTGGACCATCCCCGCATTCGGCGTGAAGCAGGACGCAGTGCCGGGCCGTCTGGCGCAGCTGTGGTTCAAGGCCGAGAAGGAAGGTATCTATTTCGGCCAGTGCTCGGAGCTTTGCGGCAAGGATCACGCCTATATGCCGATCACCGTCAAGGTGGTCAGCGAGGCGGAATACGCCAAGTGGCTGGCAAGCGCCAAGGAAGAATATGCCGGTCTGCCGACCAGCTATCAGGTCGCATCGAACTGAACCTTTCGGGCGGGGCCTGATCCCGCCTGCCAAGACTGATCCGGGCTGCGCGCATGTTGCGCGGCTTTTGCCCCAAGGGACCACCGCATGAGCGATGCAAGCTTCAACGCCAGCACTGCCCGGGCCGCACATCGCCCGGAAGAGGCCGGTTTTGGCGACTACTTCGCCCTGCTGAAACCGCGGGTCATGTCGCTTGTTGTTTTTACCGCGCTGGTTGGCCTCTTGGCCGCGCCGGTGCCGGTGCATCCCTTCATCGGTTTTTGCGCCATCCTGTTCATAGCCATCGGCGGCGGCGCCTCGGGTGCGCTGAACATGTGGTGGGATGCCGATATCGACCAGGTGATGAAGCGCACCAAGAAGCGTCCGATCCCCGCCGGCAAGGTCGAAGCGGGCGAGGCGCTGGCCGTGGGTCTGGGCCTGTCGGGCCTGTCGGTGATGATGCTGGCCCTGGCCACCAATGTGTTTGCTGGCGCCTTCCTTGCCTTCACCATCTTCTTTTACGTGGTCGTCTATACCATGTGGTTGAAGCGGACGACGCCGCAGAACATCGTGATCGGTGGTGCGGCAGGGGCCTTTCCCCCGGTGATCGGCTGGATCGCGGCCACCGGTGACATGTCGGTGGAACCCTGGCTGATGTTCGCGCTGACCTTCATGTGGACGCCGCCGCATTTCTGGGCGCTCGCGCTGTTCATGCGCTCGGATTACGACGACGCAGGCGTGCCGATGCTGACCGTGACTCACGGTCGCCGCGCCACGCGTGTTCATATCCTCGTCTATACGGTCCTGCTGGCGCTTCTGGCGCTGGGTACCGCGTTCTCCGATATCGGCGGACCGATCTATCTGGCCGTCGCTCTGGTGCTGAACGCGCTGTTCCTGCTGGGGGCCATCCGTATCTGGCGCCGGGACGAGGCCGATAGCGAGGCCGATAACTTCAAGACTGAGCGGAACTTCTTCAAATTGTCGCTGCTCTACCTCTTCCTGCATTTCGGCGCCATTCTGGCCGAAGCGCTGCTGCGCCCCTATGGGCTGGGAGGCTGGGGATGAGCCTGCGCCAGACACATGAACTTCATCAGCGCCGCTTTGGACGCAACTTGGGTGTTGCTCTGACGCTTGCGGCGTTCATCGTCATCATTTTCGGCCTGACCGTGGTCAAGGTGACCCGTGGCGATTTCGAGCCGCCGCAGGCCAGTACCGGAGGGCAGGGTTGATGGCTTTGAAGGGACCTCAGAAAACCGTTTTGCAACTGGTCAGCGTGGTCGTGGTTATGGGCGGTCTCGCTTGGGCCTCGGTGCCGTTCTATGACTGGTTCTGCCGGGTTACCGGATTTGGCGGCGCCACCGGCGTCGCCGAGGCCGGGTCGGACACCATCTTGGACAAGACCATCAAGGTCCGCTTTGACGCCTCGAAAGAGCGCGGCATGCCGTGGGAGTTCCGCCCCGTTCAAACCGAGATGGAACTGCGCATCGGCGAGACCGGGCTGGCCTTTTACGAGGCCTACAATCCGACCGACCGGCCGGTGGCGGGGCAGGCGTCGTACAACGTCGCGCCCTATTCGGCGGGTGGCTATTTCGACAAGATCGCCTGTTTCTGCTTCGAAGAGCAGGTTCTGCAGCCCGGCGAGCGGGTGCAGATGCCGGTCAGTTTCTTTGTCGACCCCGAGATCGTCAACGACCGGGACGCGAAATATGTGCATACGATCACGCTGTCGTATACATTCTACGAAATCGATCTGCCCGAGGGCTATGCCGCTCTTGATGCAGGTACAACAACGAACACGAACTAACGCCGCAAGGTGAGGGACACTGATGGCACACGCTAAGAACCACGATTATCACATTCTGCCCCCGTCGATCTGGCCGCTGGTTGGCGCGATCGGCGGCTTTGTCATGCTCTTCGGCGCCGTTCTCTGGATGCACGGAATCACCTCCTACATGTTCTGGGCCGGTTTCATTGCCGTGCTCTATGTCATGTACGCATGGTGGGCCGAGGTCGTGGCCGAAAGCCGCGTCGGCGATCACACGCCCGTTGTCCGCATCGGCCTGCGCTATGGCATGATCCTGTTCATCACCTCCGAGGTGATGTTCTTTTTTGCCTGGTTCTGGTCCTTCTTCAAACATCGCATGTACCCGATGCAGGACTATGTGGGCACCGAGTATGTGGCGCCGAACATCCACGCGGTCGACCCGTTCCACCTGCCGCTGATCAACACGCTGATCCTGCTGCTGTCGGGCTGCGCCGTGACCTGGGCGCACCATGCGCTGGTGCATAACAACGACCGCAAGGCGCTGATCCAGGGCCTGTCGATCGGCATCTTCCTGGGCATGATCTTTACCTTGCTGCAAGCCTATGAGTATGCCGAGCTGCTGCTGCATGAAGACTGGACCTTTGGTGGTGACCAGTTCTACTCGAACTTCTTCATGGCAACCGGTTTCCACGGCATGCACGTGATCATCGGCACCATTTTCCTGGCGGTTTGCCTGCTGCGCGCGCTCAAGGGCGATTTCACCCCTGAGAAGCATATCGGTTTCGAGGCCGCCGCCTGGTACTGGCACTTCGTTGATGTGGTCTGGCTGTTCCTCTTCTTCGCCGTCTACATCTGGGGTCAGTGGCCGCTGCTCTGATCGCATGGGCCCTGCGCCGGAAAGACAGACAAGGCCGCCCCTCGGGGCGGCTTTTTCATTGGTGCTTCGGTGGCGCGATCCCTGAATTGCACCCGATACAATTGACCGGTTGCAAATACGACCCGTCTCGCCATACCAAGGCACCGGCCCGCGCAGGGCCGTCTGAAACCCCCTCCGGAGCTGCCATGCGCCGCGTTCTCTTTCTTTTATTCATAGGTCTCGCAGGCCTTGCCGTGCTGATCGCGCTGGGCACCTGGCAGTTGCGGCGGCTGGGCTGGAAAGAGGCGCTGCTGGCAGATATCGACAGTCGCATCGCCGGCGCGCCGCAGGTGCTGCCTGCCCAGCCCGATCCCGAGCGCGACCGCTATTTGCCGGTTGCGGTCAGTGGCGAGATGGCGGGCGAGGAACTGCACGTGCTGGTCTCTGTCAAGATGGTCGGGCCGGGCTACCGCGTCATCGCCCCCTTCGTGACAGACGAGGGCAGGCGCATCCTGGTCGACCGCGGATTCATCCCGACGACCGCCAAGCAGGACCGCCGCGAAACCGGCCCGATGCGGGTCGAGGGCAACCTGCACTGGCCCGACGAGATCGACGGCTATACCCCCGCGCCCGATCTAAGCGGCAATATCTGGTTCGCTCGCGACGTACCCGCGATGGCAGCGGAGTTGGGCACCGAACCGGTGCTGCTGATCGCCCGCGCGCCGACCGGCCCCGGTATCACGCCCTTGCCGGTCGACAGCGCCGGCATCCCCAACGATCACCTGCAATATGCAATCACCTGGTTTGGCCTGGCCCTAGTCTGGGCCGCGATGACCTCCCTGTTTTTGTGGCGCAGCCGCGCCCGCAAGAAAGGCTGACAGCAATGAAATACATCTCGACACGCGGGCAGGCGCCCGAGCTTACCTTCGAAGAGGCGATGCTGACCGGTCTGGCTCGCGACGGCGGCCTTTACCTGCCCGCCGAGATCCCGGTGATGGGCCAGGACGAGATCGCCGCGCTGGCGGGCCTGCACTATGAAGAGATCGCCTTTCGCGTGATGTGGCCCTATGTGAGCGGATCGTTTGCTGAGGACGAATTCCGGGGCATCATCGCCCGCGCATACGAAGGCTTTGGCCATGCCGCACGGGCGCCGCTGAAACAGCTCAACGAGAACCACTTCCTGTTGGAGCTGTTCCACGGGCCGACGCTGGCCTTCAAGGATTTCGCGATGCAGCTGATCGGCCAGCTGTTTCAGGCGGCACTGGCGCGGCGCGGCGAGACGGTGACCATCGTCGGCGCCACTTCGGGCGATACCGGCTCGGCCGCGATCGAGGCGTTCCGGGGGCTGGATGCGGTCAATGTCTTTATCCTGTTCCCGCATGGCCGCGTCAGCGAGGTGCAGCGCCGCCAGATGACCACGCCCGCCGACAGCAACGTGCACGCACTGGCGGTGGATGGTGATTTCGACGATTGCCAGGCGCGGGTCAAGGACATGTTCAACGACTTCGCTTTCCGCGACGGGGTGCGGCTGGCTGGTGTCAACTCGATCAATTTCGCGCGGGTTCTGGCTCAGGTGGTCTATTACTTCTCGGCGGCCACCAGCCTTGGCGCACCGCATCGCAAGGTCAGCTTCACCGTACCCACTGGCAATTTCGGCGATATTTTCGCGGGCTATATCGCCAAGCGGATGGGGTTGCCGATCGAACAGCTTGTGGTGGCCACCAACCAGAACGACATCCTGCACCGCTGTCTGTCGGGCGAGGGCTATTTCAAGGGCGAAACCATCCCTTCGATCAGCCCGTCGATGGATATTCAGGTCAGCTCCAACTTCGAACGCGCGCTGTATTACGCCTATGGCCAGGATGGTGCGGCGGTGTCGCAGCTGATGGACGAGCTGCAAAAGGGCGGGTTCCATGTCAGCCAGGGCGCGATGCAGGCCCTGCGTGAAAGTTTCACCTCGGGCCGCGCCTCGGAAGAAGAGACGCTGGCCACCATCAAGGCCACGCTGGCCTCGAGCGGCGAGCTGTTGTGCCCGCATTCGGCGGTGGGGGTGAAGGTCGCTGAAGAGGCCCGCAGGGCCGACGCGGCGCCGATGATCACGCTGGCCACCGCCCATCCGGCGAAATTCCCCGCCGCGGTGGAACAGGCCAGCGGTGTGTTTCCGCCTCTTCCCCCGCGCATGTCGGATCTGTATGAACGTCCGGAACGGGTGACCCGGATCGCAAACGAGCTGGCCGCCCTCCAGGATCATATCAGAAGGCATATCCCTGCGTGACAGTAAGACAGGACCAACTGGCCAACGGCTTTCGCATCGTCAGCGAGAACATGCCGGGCCTGCAATCGGCGGCAATCGGCATCTGGGTGACCGCAGGCGGGCGGCATGAACGGATCGATCAGAACGGCATCGCTCATTTCCTGGAACATATGGCGTTCAAGGGGACGGAGCGCCGCTCGGCGCTGCAAATCGCCGAAGCGATCGAGGATGTGGGCGGCTATATCAACGCCTATACCTCGCGCGAAGTGACCGCCTATTATGCCCGCGTCCTGAAAGAGGACGTGGCGCTGGCGCTCGACGTGATCGGCGATATCGTCCTCAACCCTGTCTTTGACCCCCGCGAGATCGAGGTCGAGCGCGGCGTGATCCTGCAAGAGATCGGCCAGGCGCATGACACGCCTGATGACGTGATCTTTGACTGGCTGCAGGAGGAAAGCTATCGCGACCAGCCGCTGGGCCGCACCATCCTGGGGCCGGCTGAGCGGGTCAGCGCCTTTTCCCGCGCCGATCTGTCGACCTTTGTGGCCGACAATTACGGGCCCGAGCAGATGATTCTGTCGGCCACCGGCGCCGTCGATCACGACCTGCTGGTCCGGCTGGCAGAAGAGATGTTCGGCCATCTCACCCCGCGCAAGGGCGCGCTGGCGGAACCTGCGCTGTTTACCGGCGGCGAAGCACGGCGGGAAAAGGCGTTGGAGCAGGCCCATTTCGCGCTGGCGCTCGAGGGGCCCGGCTATCGCGACGACGCCATCTATACCGCTCAGATCTACTCTTCGGCACTGGGGGGCGGCATGTCCTCGCGCCTGTTCCAAGAAGTGCGCGAAACGCG
The DNA here is from genome assembly GCF_059612725.1 of Ruegeria sp. YKSF070. Lineage (NCBI taxonomy): Bacteria > Pseudomonadati > Pseudomonadota > Alphaproteobacteria > Rhodobacterales > Roseobacteraceae > Ruegeria > Ruegeria sp. YKSF070. The sequence goes on from NZ_JBXWRD010000006.1 coordinate 33,347, forward strand.
TGGCCTGTGTTACACGATCTTTGCACAGACCGGCGCCTATGCCGATACCGGCACCACCACCATCTATGCTGGGACCAGCGCGGGGCAGGTGGCCGAACTGGCGGGCATCACCATCGACGAGATGAAGCGCGCCGCCGAAGACATGACCGAGGCCGAAGTGGCCCGCGCCCGTGCCCAGATGAAGGCGGGCATGCTGATGGGGCTGGAAAGCCCGTCGAACCGGGCCGAACGGCTGGCGCGGCTTGTGCAGATCTGGGGCAAGGTGCCCTCGCTCGAGGATACGGTCGCACGAATCGACGCGGTGACCACCGCCGATGTCCGCGCCTTTGCCGAGCGGATGGCGGTCGAGGCGCCGGCGGCGCTGGCGCTCTATGGCCCGGTCTCGGCTGCACCCAACCTGGCGGAGCTGCAAGAGAGGCGCGCTGCCTGATGCTGCTGGGCCGCCGCAAGCTGACACTCGAAACCGAGCGGCTCAGCCTGCGTCTGCCGGCGCATTCCGACTATGCCGACTGGGCGGCGCTGCGGCGGGCTTCGCGTGACTATCTGATCCCGTGGGAGCCCAGCTGGGCCAGCGATCATCTCAGCCGCAAGAGTTTCACAAACCGGGTTTATTGGGCGCAGCGCTCGGTCTCCAGCGGCTCGGCGGTGCCCCTGTTCGTGTTCCGTCGCTCGGACGATGTGCTGGTTGGGGCGATCACGCTGGACAATATCCGCCGCGGTCCCGCCCAGGCGGGAACGCTGGGATACTGGACCGGGCAATGCTATGCCCGGCAGGGATATATGCGCGAGGCGATCGGCGCGGTGGTGCACCATGCGTTCTCCCGTCTCGACCTCAGCCGACTCGAAGCGGCCTGCCTGCCCGAGAATATGGCTTCGCGCGGGCTGCTGGAAAGCTCGGGCTTCAAATACGAAGGCGTGGCGCAGTCCTATCTTCAGATCAACGGGCGCTGGCGGACCCATGTACTCTATGCCTGCCTGCGCTCGGACCGGCGCGGCAAGACGGACGCGGGCTAGATAGGCGGTCTCGCTGCGTCGGGACCGTTCCGGAGCCGGTGTGTTTTCTAACGAACATGGATCAGAGGCGTGACTTGCCGCGATGATGCGCTACTATTCATGAAATGTGGTGGTTTCTACTGGCATTGACTTTACTTGCTGGCGGCGCGGCGGCGCAAGAGCGTCGCCCAAGCCACTGCATTGCCATCGCCGATGCCGCGCCCGGCATCGAGTATCTGCACAAGGCGGGCTGGCAGGATCCGGTGCCGGAGTATTCGGTGCGGATCAGCTATATCGCGCATGCGTCGTTTCTGATCCAGACGCCCGGCGGGCTGAACGCGGTCACCGATTTCACCGGGTTCATCGGCAGCGCCGACATGATCCCCGATATCGTGACCATGAACCACGCGCACGAGACCCATTGGACGCAATTCCCCGACCCGGCGATCCCGCATGTTCTGCAAGGCTGGGGTCCGTTCGGCGAGGGAATAGAACACTATCTCGATCTGGGTGAAATGCTGATCCGGAATGTCTCGACCGATATCCGTTCGGTCTATGGTGGGGTCGAGGAGCGCGGCAATTCGATCTTCGTGTTCGAGGTCGAGGGAATGTGCATTGGGCATCTGGGACACCTGCACCATGTTCCCGACGATGCGCAATTCGCTGCCCTTGGCCGGCTTGATGTGGTGATGGCCGCTGTTGATGGTGGCACGACCATGTCGCTGCCCGAGATGATCGCGGTGCTGCGGCGCCTGAAAAGCTCGGTCATCATCCCGATGCACTGGTTCTCGGGGCACTCGCTGGACCGCTTTCTTGCAGGCGTTCGAAACGATTTCGACATTCGCCGCGATGGCGTGTCCGAGATCGACATATCGCTGCGCTCGCTGCCCGACCGGCCCACGGTGGTGGTGCTTGAACCGCGCTACCTCGTCGATCTCGATTAGGGCTTGCCCGGTCCGCGCGCCTTGGGCATGGAAAGGGAATGATCCCGAATCCCGCCGATGAGAGTTTTGCCACCCACCTGCGCGGCCTTCTGCCCGCCGAGGTGTTTCGCCCGGTCGAGCCCCGCTATCTGGCCGAGCCGCGCGGGCGCTGGACCGGGCAGGCGGGCGTTCTGGCCTTGCCGCGTTCGACCGAGGAGGTGGCGACACTGATCCGGGCTGCATCGTCGCAGCGTGTGGCGGTGTTGCCTTATGGCGGCGGAACCGGGTTGGTGGGCGGACAGGTAATGCCCGACGGGCCCGCGCCGCTGGTCATCTCGCTGGAACGTATGAACCGGATACGCGGCGTCTATCCGCAAGAGAATGTGGTGGTGGCCGAAGCGGGCTGCATCCTGGCCGATCTTCAGTCTGCGGCAGCCGATGTGAACCGCCTGTTCCCGCTCTCGCTTGCCTCGGAAGGGTCCTGCCGGATCGGTGGCAATCTGGCCACCAATGCCGGCGGGGTGGGGGTGCTGCGCTATGGCAATGCGCGTGACCTGTGCCTGGGGCTTGAGGCGGTGTTGCCCAACGGCGAAATCTGGAACGGGCTGACCCGTCTGAGAAAGGACAATACCGGCTATGATTTGCGGAACCTGCTGATCGGTTCCGAGGGCACACTGGGTATCATCACCGCCGCCGCGCTGAAACTTTTTCCGGTGCCGAACTCGCTGGGCACCGCATTGCTTGCGGTGCGCGATCCGCAGGCCGCGTTGGACATTCTGGCATTGGCGCGTGGCCAGATCGGCGAGGGTATCAGCGCCTTTGAACTGATTCACCGCCAGAGTTACGACTTTCTGGCGGAGACCCTGCCGCATCTGCGCCAGCCGCTGGACCCGGTTCCGGAATGGAGTGTTCTGGTGGAGTTGGGCCTGTCGGGCGGTCTGGACGCGGTCACTGCGCTTGAGTCGCTGTTCGAGGTGGCGGTGGAGGCCGAGTTGGTCAGCGATGGCGTAGTGGCACAGAGCGAGGCGCAACGAGCCGCGCTCTGGAGCCTGCGTGAGCATATCCCAGAAGCAAATCGCCGGATCGGTTCGATCTCCAGCCATGACGTATCGCTGCCGCTGTCGGAACTTCCAGAGTTCATCCGCCGCGGGAAAGAGCTGGTTGCCGCAGCGGGATCATACCGCATCAACTGCTTTGGTCACCTCGGAGACGGGAATCTGCACTACAACCTGTTTCCACCAAAGGGACGGAACCGGTCGGATTATGCGGATCAGGCCACTGGCCTCAAGAGACTGGTGCATGACCTCGTGCATGAGCACGGCGGTTCTGTCAGTGCCGAGCACGGCATCGGACGGTTTAAGACCGGAGATTTACAGCGCTATAGCGATCCGGCGAAACTGGCTGCGATGCGCGCGATCAAGACAGCGCTCGATCCCGAAGGGATCATGAACCCCGGTGCAGTCCTCACCATCTGAAACGGCATATATGGTGGCAAGCGGTTGCAACCGGACCTCTTGGCAATGAAAAACCGGGATTTGCGTGGGCATCGCGAGGGCAAGCCAAGCTGTCACAACAAAACATATGCGAGAAATATGATTTTTCTATGAATGTTCCCAGCAATGCGGAACAATGTACGTGTTAAGGGAGGACACGAAAATGAAACATCTTTTTCTGGCAGCAGCTCTGGCCGTTTCAACAGCAAGCGGAACCTGGGCCGAAGGCAAGACGCACTACGTCGCTGTTCATGTGGACGAGAATGATCCGCAGGTCATGAACATGGCGCTCAACAACGTTGCAAATGTCACCAAGCACTATGAAAGTGTCGGTGACACGGTTTTTGTAGAGGTCGTGGCCTACGGCCCGGGCCTTAACATGTACATTCCCGGCAAAAGTCCGGTTGCGGACCGCATCTCGACCATGAGCCTGGAAATGGAGAACCTTACTTTCGCGGCGTGCGGCAACACCAAGACTAAGATGAGCAAGAAGGCCGGTCACGAGATCGAATTGATGGCTGAGGCGACGATCGTTCCTTCGGGTGTTGTCCGGCTCATCGAGCTGCAAGAGCAGGGCTACGCCTACGTACGCCCGTAATGGGAATACGGGGCCGGTTCCACCGGCCCCGCATCTGCGGGTTATCCTTTCGGCAGGATAACCTTGTCGATCACGTGAATGACGCCGTTGCTGGCTTCGATATCCGCTGCAGATACGGTCGCATCGTTCACCATCACTCCGTTATCCAGGTCGATGGTCACAGCACCACCCTGAACGGTGGTTGCGGTCATGTCGTCGCTCAGATCTGTCGACATCACCTTTCCCGGAACCACGTGATAGGTGAGGACGGCGATCAACTGATCCTTGTTTTCCGGTTTCAGCAAGTTCTCAACCGTCCCTGCGGGCAGCGCGGCAAAGGCTTCGTCCGTCGGGGCGAAGACCGTGAAGGGGCCATCCCCTTTCAGCGTGTCCACAAGACCGGCGGCCTGAACCGCGGCCACAAGTGTCGAGAACGAACCCGCGCCGACTGCGGTATCGACGATGTCCTTGGAACTACCGCCTGCGACGGCTGAGGTGGCAAAGAGAAGGGCAGTTGCGGTCGTGAGTGCAGACTTTCGAAACATTTGGTATCTCCTTCGGTTTGCTGCCAATGTTGGCATCGAAGTCGATTACGCGCAGCTTGAGGCCATGGATTTCCGGGAATTGGTGGCCGGCCTTCTTGACGGAAAGAGAGGAAAACCTAAGCTCGGGTCCTTTGTAAAAGCCAATCACGATTTTGCGATGTTTCGTGATCAAAGGCCGTCGAATTCGCAAAGGGCGTGCACATCCATGCCCATCGCTTCCAGCACCTTGCGGCCACCCAGGTCAGGCAGGTCAATGATGAAGGCACAAGAGACGATCTCGCCGCCCAGCCGTTCGACCAGCTTGATTCCGGCCGCCGCAGTTCCGCCGGTCGCCAGCAGGTCATCTACCAGAAGCACCTTCTCGCCAGGTTGGATCGCATCGTCGTGGATCTCGACAATGGCCTCGCCGTATTCCAGTTTATAGTCTTGGCTGATCGTGGTTCCGGGCAGCTTGCCTTTTTTGCGGATCGGTACGAAACCAACGCTCAGTTGGTGCGCGATTGCACCGCCGAGAATGAAACCGCGCGCCTCGAGCCCCACCACTTTGTCGATCCGCTCGCCGGCATAGGGGTGCAGCATTTGGTCGATCGCCATGCGAAAACCGCGTGGATCGGCAAACAGCGTGGTCACATCCCGAAACAGGATCCCTTCATGGGGAAAATCGACGATTGTGCGGATGTAATCCTGAACCGATTTCGTTCTGGACATGTGGCCCCCGGAAAAACAGCGTTTCCTGCGGTTTGGCGCATGAAACGCGTGGACGCAAGGGGGAGGGGTGACTTGTGTCGTCCCGGAGCGGGGGCGTCGTCAGGTCTTGGTCCTGAGGCTACCAAAGGATCGGTAGAGCGCTGCCGGCAACCAGGACAGGTGCGGTTTCACCCAGTCGCGGCGATCCTGTATGAGCAGCGATTGTGCGGTGTGCAGGTTCATTGCATTTGCCTCCGTTATGTTGCTACGGTTGAAGTGCATCGACATGTTCTATGCTTTGTATATACAAAGCATATGCAGATTTTCAACCACACAGGTAGGTTTGTGGGCAAGAAAGACGGAAAAAACGCCTCCAGAAAGGATGCGCAGCTGGTTTTGCGGCTCGACAAGAACGAGCGGGACGCGTTTGTGGACAAGTGCAAGGCGCTCGACACCAGCGCCGCGCGCGAGATACGCCGCTTCATCCGCGAGTTCATGAAGGCGCATTCGGACGATTAGGCGGGACGCCGAAGCAGAGCTGTGGCAATACCCATACCCATCAGGGTTATTCCGCCCGTGCGGGTCAGTCCGGCAATGACCGAAGGCCGGTCGATCCAGCGGCGCAGATGGTCTGCCAGCAGCGCATAGGCAAGCGCATTCAGCCCTGCCAGTCCTACAAAGGTTGCGATCAGGATGGCGAATTGTGGGATCAAGGGGGCTTCGGGGCGCAGAAACTGCGGCACGAAAGCGATGAAGAAGGCGATGGATTTCGGGTTCAGCGCGGTGACAGCGGCGGTATGGGCAAAGACAGAGCCTGCGCTGACATCCTGAGAGACACGCATCTGCGCCAGCCCGGCGCTGCCCGCGCTGCGAAACAGGCGATAACCCAGCCACAGAAGATAGGCGGCGCCGACCCATTTCAGGACTGTAAACAGCGTGGCCGAGGCCAGCACCAATGCGCCGAGCCCGGCGAGAGAGGCGCTCATAGCGATCAGATCGCCCAGAGCCACCCCCGTGGCCGAGGCAACCGCCACACCGCGTCCCTTGGACAGCGCATAGCTCAAGACCAGCAGCACAGTGGGGCCGGGGATCAGCAGAAGGGCGGTCGAGGCGGCCACAAAGGCCAGCCAGAGATCGAGGGGCATTGGGATCTCCGTACGGTAACTGGATGCAGCAGTCAGCCTGCTTATCTGCTCAGCGTCAAGCGCCTGTTCGCGCTCACAACATCCGGCCCGCGACGGCGTCGAGTTTTGCAAGCAGGGCCGGGTCGCGCGCCTCGGGTGCGGTCAGGATGGCATGGTCCAGCGCCCGGTCGCAGCCATGCGGGCAGGGTGCGCGCGCGTCGCCCAAGAGGGCGGGCAGGCCCTTGACCATAGCGCGCGCCTTGTCGGCATTGCCCATCAGGGTGGCGATGATCTGGGTCACGTCGACCTCGCCATGATCGGGATGCCAGCTGTCGTAATCGGTGACCATCGCGACGGAGGCATAACAAAGCTCGGCCTCGCGGGCGAGTTTCGCCTCGGGCATGTTGGTCATGCCGATCACATCGGCGCCCCAGTGTTCGCGATACATCTTCGATTCAGCCAGGGTCGAGAATTGCGGCCCCTCCATCGCCAGATAGGTGCCGCCGCGATGCACGGTGACGCCGGCGGCACGGGCAGAGGTCTCGCAGGCATCCGACAGGCGCGGGCAGGTGGGATGGGCAACGCTCACATGGGCGACGCAGCCGGTGCCAAAGAAACTCTTCTCTCGCGCAAAGGTGCGGTCGATGAACTGATCGACGATCACGAAATGCCCCGGTGCCATCGCCTCGCGGAACGACCCGCAGGCGGAAACCGAGATCACGTCGGTGACGCCCAGCCGTTTCAGCGCGTCGATATTGGCGCGATAGGGGACCTCGGTCGGGGAATGCACGTGACCCCGCCCATGCCGGGGCAGAAAGGCCATCTCGACCCCGTCGAGCCGCCCGGTCAGGATCTGGTCCGAAGGCGCCCCCCAAGGCGTCTCGACGGTGACCCATTCCGCCGCGTCCAACCCGTCGATGTCATAGATGCCCGAGCCGCCGATCACGGCGATCTTGGTGTTGCGCATGTCTCTGGCCTTTTCCTGTTGCGGGCGTTTCGCGTCCGAGTTGTGCGGATTCCGGCGCGCATTTCAAGGGTGGGGCTTATCCGCCCCGAGGGGCGTCTTCGCCGGTCAGGCCGCGCTGGCCGGACTGATCTAGAAAGTCCTGCCAGGCCGCTTCGAACAGATCGAGCGGCCAGGCGCGATCCTGCGCCTTTCCGTGGCGGTCTCGGAAGGTAAAGCGAAAGCTTTCGCCCTGTCGCATCGCTGCGATAAGGGTCTCGGCGCTGCCCTCAGAGAAGGCGCAGCCGAGCCCGGTCAGGCAGCCGGGCCAGTTGCTGTGCCAAAGCCGTTCTCCAGCCCTCTTGATCCGGATGCCGCCGGGCGCAAACAGCGTACCCGGCTCGATGCCGATTTCGACCGCAAAGCCCGTATCCTCGGGCGTGACAAAGAGATATTGCGCGGCGAATTCGGGATGTGGCGAGAACACGTCCACGTGCCGCAGATAGCAGCGTTGTACCAATTGCCCCTGCTCGACCCGCTCGTCGCACATCGAGTCCCAGATGCCGATCAGCCGGTGATGGGTGACCCGCCAGTTGCCGGCGGTATCGTTGCCCTGCATGTCCTGGGCATGTGCGGGCAGGGCGATCAGGGCGGAGAGCAGCAAGGGGATAAAGGGACGCATGCCAGACAGGTGGGCAGAGGCCGCGCCGGGTGCAACTCACGTTGCCGCGAGCGAAAGTCATGCATGCGACGCATAGCCGCTACCCGTGCTGCGCCATGGCCGTAGGGGTGGCGATTCGTTACAAGGCCCGGAACGCGAACTCCCCATCAGGACCTGACCCATGCCCCGTGCCTTCCTGGCAAGTGTTGCCAATCGTCTCGCCATTCCCGACCTGCGCTGGATGCCGGACGAGCCGCTGACCGCCTCGCGGCTCAGGATCGAGCTGTTGTCGGGGCTGACCGTGGCACTGGCGCTGGTGCCCGAGGCGGTGGCCTTTGCCTTTGTCGCCGGGGTGCATCCGCTGGTCGGGCTTTATGCGGCCTTTCTGGTCGGGCTGATCACCGCGCTGATCGGTGGGCGGCCGGGCATGATCTCGGGTGCGACCGGGGCGCTGGCGGTGGTGATGGTGGCGCTGGTGGCACAGCACGGGGTGGAATACCTGTTTGCGACCGTGGTGCTGATGGGCCTTTTGCAGCTGGTCGCCGGGGTCATGCAATGGGGCAAGTTCATCCGGCTGGTGCCGCATCCGGTCATGCTGGGCTTTGTCAACGGGCTGGCGATTGTGATCTTTCTGGCGCAGATGGGCCAGTTCAAGGTGCCCGGCAGCATGGAAAACACCGGCCACGGGCTGGGCGGCGGCGAATGGCTGTCCGGCGGACCGCTGATGTTGATGCTGGCGCTGGTGGCACTGACGATGGTGGTGATCTGGATCATGCCGCGGGTGACGCGTGTGATCCCTGCGCCACTGGCGGGTATCGCCGTGGTTGCGGCGCTGGTGATCGGCGCCGGGCTGGATGTGCCGCGGGTTGGCGACATGGCCTCGATCGAGGGCGGCTTGCCGCAATTCCATATCCCGATGGTGCCGCTCAATTGGGAAACGCTGGAAATCATCCTGCCCTATGCGGTGATCCTCGCCGCGATCGGGCTGATCGAGTCGCTACTGACCCTGAACCTGGTGGGCGACATCACCGGTAAACGGGGTGGTGCCAGCCAGGAATGCATCGCCCAGGGCGCGGCCAATGTGGTGACCGGCTTCTTTGGCGGCATGGGTGGCTGCGCGATGATCGGCCAGTCGATGATCAACGTGAAATCCGGGGGCAGGACCCGCGTGGCGGGGATCGCGGCGGCGCTGTTTCTGCTGTTGTTCATCCTGGTGGGCGCACCGCTGATCGAGCAGATCCCGCTGGCCGCGCTCGTCGGCGTGATGTTCATGGTGGTGATCGGAACCTTTGCCTGGAACTCGCTGATGATCCTCCGCAAGGTGCCGCTGACCGATGCTTTCGTCACCGTTCTGGTCACCGTGGTCACGGTGATGGAGGACCTCGCGGTTGCGGTAGTGGTGGGGGTGATCGTCTCGGCGCTGGCCTATGCCTGGAACAACGCCAAGCGCATCCATGCGGTCACGCGCGAATCCCATACCGCCAAGGGCGCCAAGGTTTATGAAATCCAGGGGCCGCTGTTCTTTGGTTCGACCGACGGGTTCGTGGAGCTTTTCGAGGTCGAGGAGGACCCCGACACCGTGATCGTCGATTTCAAGGAGAGCCGGGTTGTCGACCAGTCGGCACTGCAGGCAATCGAGGCGGTGGCACTGAAATACGAGGCGGCGGGCAAGCAGGTGATGCTGCGGCATCTGAGCCGCGATTGCCACCAGCTTTTGAACAAGGCCGGGCATCTGATGGTCGACAGCGATGATGACCCCGATTACGGGCTGGCGGTGGACTATTCGGTGCGGACCGGCATCCTGGGCGGCCATTGAGCCGTTGCCAAGCGGTGCGCGCCTGATGGCGCGCGCTCTGTCTGTGCCGCACCTTTCGGTGCGGGATGCGAGGCGCTGCCTCGCGCTCCGGAGTATTTCGAACCAGAAAGAAGCCCCAGAGGCCGAATTTAAGGGCTCAGGCGGGCAAGATGATCGATATCGCCCGAGAGCAGCGCCGGTTCGGCCTGGGCGATGCGGTCTGCTGGCCAGTCCCACCAGGCGAGTGTCTGCAGCGTGGCAATGGTGTCTGGATCGAAGCGGAAGCGGATAACTCGGCCCGGATTTCCGGAGACCACCGCGTAAGCGGGTACCGTGCCGCGCACCACAGCGCCCGCGCCGATGACGGCGCCGTTGCCGATCCGGGCGCCGGGCAGGATCATCGCGCCATAGCCGATCCAGACATCGTGGCCGATCACCGTATCACGGCGGTCCGGCTGGTAGGAGGCCATTTGTGCCGGGTCGAAGACCGGGAAGGGAAAGCAGGTGATCCCGTCCTGAGCATGATTGGCCGAGGCGGTGATGAAGCGCACCCCGTGGGCGATCTGGCAGAAGCGCCCAAGTGTCAGTGTCTCGGCAGAGGTTGCGAACAGATAGGGGGCCAGCCGCGCCGCCCAATCCGCCGGCGGATCGAAATCCGAGGCATAGCTGTAGTCTCCGGCGTGGAACCGGGGATGGTCGATCACCCGGTTCAGGAACACGGTGCCGATATGGTCCGTGCCGTCGGGCAACGTGATCGGGTAGCGGCGACCGGGGTCCGGAAGGGTCATCTGTCGTCCGGGCGCGCAAGCGTGAAGAGGTCGCGCACGACGGTATAGTCGCGATAGCCAAGCCGGGCGAGCGGCTGATAGGTGGTGACGTCGAAAATCCCGTCCTTAAGGCAATCATCGCGCATGTGGATACCGGTCACCTCGCCGAACACCACCCGATTGGACTCGCCGGGCAGGGTCACGATCTGCGTCAGCTTGCATTCCAGCGCGGCGGGCGCCCCGGCGATGCGGGCGCAAGCGATCGTTTCGCACTCGACCGGTGTCAGCCCGGCATGGGCGAATTCATCCACTTCGCGCGGAAGTGTCTCCGATGTCGCGTTCATCGCGTCTCTCATCGCGTATTCGACGATGTTGACGCAGAAGACGCCCGTCGCCTCGATATTGGCGACGGTGTCCTTGGTGTTGTCCTGGTCGGGCTTGCTGCCCGTGGTCGAAAACATCACCTGAGGCGGGACATAGGCGGCACCATTGAAGAAGCTGTAGGGGGCAAGGTTGTTGGTGCCATCCGCAGCGCGGGTGGATATCCAGCCGATGGGGCGCGGCGTGATGATGGCATTGAACGGGTTGTGCGGCAGGCCGTGCCCGTCTTCGGGTCGATAGAACATGTCTCTTTGATCTCCAATCATTTGCCCTAGGGGTAACGAAGTGATAGGGCGATTTCCACCCGAAGGGAGAGGCAGGAAGACAGGTGATCGAGGTCAAGCCGGAAACACCGGACGATTGGTGGGAGGTCGAGGCGCTTTATGACCTGTGTTTTGCACCGGGCAGGACGGCGCTGTCCTCTTACCGGCTGCGCGATGATGTGCCGCCGGTGGCGGGCCTGTCCCTGGTCGCGCGCGACAGCGATGGCACGCTGGCTGGTGCGATACGGTTCTGGCCGGTGCATGTGGGCGATAGCGACGCGCTGCTCTTGGGCCCCGTGGCCGTCCACCCCACCCACCAGGGCGAGGGACTGGGCGGGTTCCTGATCCAGGAAGGGCTGGAAGCCGGCCGCGAATGTGGTTGGGCGCGGGTAATGCTGGTGGGAGATGCCCCCTATTACAGCCGCTTCGGATTTGCCCGGCTGGATGGGGTCGAGATGCCGCCGCCGACCAACCCCGACCGGGTGCTGGGGCTGGAGCTGGTGCCCGGCGCCTGGGCCGGAGTTACGGGTCGTGTCACCCGCTGGACCCGTTGAAATCGCACGAGGCGATGCCGATCTTTGACTAACAGAGGAGGCATGCGCCATGCAGGATATCGTAATCGTTGCCCCGGTGGATGCCGAGGCCGAGCTGGAGGCGCTGGCGAGACGCTATCGTGCGGCGGGCGGCACCGGGATCCGGTTGCTGAACGCGCTGGGCGGGCAGGCAGAAGGGCTGCTTGACCGGCTGCCGCATCAGGTGCGCACCGGTCTGACCGAGGCGACCGAGCGCGCGCTGGTGCTGGCGATGCGTGCCGCACAAGGCTCGCGCTTGGCGGTGCCGGGACAGAGCGCGCGTACCAACATGATCTGGACCACCGCCATGGGCGCCGCCGGTGGCATGGGTGGGTTGCCTTCGGCGCTGGTCGAATTGCCAGCGACCACCACGGTTCTTTTGCGCGCGATACAGGATGTGGCCGCCGAACACGGGTTCGATCCCGCCGCCGAGAACGTGCAGTTCGACTGTATCCGGGTCTTTGCCGCCGCTGGCCCGTTGTCGACGGATGACGGCGCCGATCTGGGTTTTGTCTCGCTGCGGCTAACGCTGACCGGTGGGGCCTTGCACAAGATGATCTCGGCCGTGGCACCGCGACTTGCGACAGCGTTGGGGCAAAAGTTGGCGGCGCAATCGGTGCCGGTGCTGGGCGCGGTTGCCGGGGCATCGGTGAACTATGTCTATACCCGCTATTACCAGCAGATCGCGCATGTGCATTTCGGCCTCAGGCGGCTGGCAGTGGACGCGGATATTCCCCATGACGAACTGGTTACGCGCCTGTCGGACAAAATGGCGCTGAGCGACCGGATGTAACCGCAGTTTTACAATTCTGCCGTTAACTGGCGTCAATCCGCGCGACCACGCGGACAGGACGGAGCGCGATGAACGCAAAGCTCGACAAGACAGTGACGATGCAAAGGGCGCAGGCGCTGCCCCGGCTGCAATATGGCGCGCTATGCTACCGGTTTGACGGGGACACGCCCATGGTGCTGTTGATCACCTCGCGTGGAACGGGGCGCTGGATTCTGCCCAAGGGCTGGCCGATGCCCGGCCTAGACGGAGCCGCCACCGCCGCACGCGAGGCGTGGGAGGAGGCGGGCGTCGTAGGGCAAGTCTCTCCGGTCCGGCTGGGGGCTTACCACTATGTCAAGCTGCTCGACAAACGGCGCGAGGTTCCCTGCAAGGTCGAGATCCATCCGCTCTGCGTTGCGCGGCTGGAGGATGAATTCCCCGAAACGGGCCAGCGGCAGCGGGTCTGGTTTACCGCGACCGAGGCGGCCCGGAAGGTTGATGAACCGGAGCTGAAACAGCTGCTCGGGACACTCGATCCGATGGCGCTGCGCCGGTTGTGCCCGACGGCCACAGGGCCGCACTCCACTTGATCTTGCGGGATATGTGGATATCTACTGGGCGGACCGCAACGGAATGGCCAGATGATTCAGTATTCTCTGAAATGCAGCGCCGGGCACAGCTTTGACAGCTGGTTCCAATCGGCTGCCGCCTTTGAAAAACTGGCGGCGACCGGAATGGTCGCGTGCTCGGTCTGTGGCGGGACCGAGGTCGAAAAGGCGATCATGAGCCCCCGTGTCACCTCGGTCCGGTCCAACAAGGACGCCCGCCCGCTGACCGCGCCTGCAACACCCGCCGAACAGGCACTGGCCGAGATCCGGCGCAAGATCGAGGCGAATTCCGACTATGTGGGCCGGGATTTCGCAACCGAGGCGCGCCGGATGCATCTGGGCGAGGTTCCGGAACGGGCGATCTATGGCGAGGCCAAGATGGAAGAGGCCAAGGCTCTACTTGAGGACGGTATTCCCGTCGCGCCGCTGCCATTCCTGCCGAACCGAAAGGCGAATTGACATGCATGTACTGATCACCGGCGGCAACCGCGGGATCGGGCGGGAACTGGCCGCACAGTATCGCGCGGCGGGGCATAATGTCTCTGCAACCGCGCGCGACGGCAGCGCAGACATTGCGCTCGACGTGACCGATCCGGCCCAGCATCGCGCCATGGCCGAGGTGTTGGCGGGGCGTCCGGTCGACCTGCTGATCTGCAATGCAGGCGTCTATCTGGACAAGGGGCTGTCGCTGGAGGGCTACACCGCGCAGGTCTGGACCGACAGCTTTGCCGCCAATGTCACCGGCGTGTTTCTGACCGTTCAGGCGCTGCTCCCCAATATCAGGGCCGCCGGCGGCAAGATTGCAATCATCTCTTCGCAGATGGCCTCGCATACCCGTGCGCCGGGCGGCAGCTATGCCTATCGCGCGTCCAAGGCGGCGGTGCTGAACCTGGGCCGCAATCTAGCCGCCGACCTGGCGCCCGAAGGCATCGTCGTGGGCATCTATCATCCGGGCTGGGTCCGTACCGACATGGGCGGGCAGGGCGGCGATATCGACGTTGCCGAGGCGGCGGGCGGCCTGATCGAGCGCTTTGCCGAGCTATCGCCCGAGACGACGGGATGTTTCGAAACCTGGGACGGGCGCGCGCACCCTTATTGAGATGCGACCGCGGCCGCCGGCAGTTCGAACACCTCGCCTGGTGCGATGAAAATCCGCAGCGTATCGCCGGTGGTTTCCGAGCTGACGGGAGAGGGCGAGCTGCTGGAAACCGGTTTGCCATTCTCGAAATAGATGTTGCGAACCGTCCCGCCGGGGAGGATGACGGCCAATGTGGCGGTACCATCCTCCTTGCGGCGCAACTCTGCCGGGCAATCTGACAGGGCCTGACCACCCGTCGCGCAGGGAACCGTTCCCAACGCGTTTTGTCCGTCGGTCCCGGATACGGTGGCGGCAAACGCCACAGGCGATGACAGGATGAGGCTGACGGCGAGAATGGTGGCGCGCATGGTCGTTCCTTGCTGGCTACAGGCTATGCAACGCTCGCATTCCGGCCCGGATCTGTAAAGCCCGCAACCCGCCTTGCGGCCCTGCGTCAAATCGGTGCGGCCCCAATGCCCTCTTGCTCTTGTACCCCCCCTCGCATAAGAGGCTCGGGACATTTTTCCACAGGCGCGGAGACCTAGCCCCCATGCCAACGCTCGTGATGAAATTCGGCGGCACTTCGGTCGCCAATCTCGACCGTATCCGCCGCGCGGCCAAGCGCGTGGGCGTTGAAGTGGCCAAGGGCTATGACGTGATCGTCATCGTCTCGGCCATGGCCGGCAAGACCAATGAACTGGTGGGCTGGGTCAACGAGACCTCGCCGTTGTTCGATGCACGCGAATATGACGCAGTTGTGTCGTCGGGCGAGAACATCACTGCCGGCCTGATGGCGCTGACGCTGCAAGAGATGGATATCCCTGCGCGCAGCTGGCAGGGCTGGCAGGTGCCGCTGATGACCAATAGCGCCCATAGCCAGGCCCGGATCGAAGATATCCCGCCGCACAATATCAACCAGAAATTCGCCGAAGGCATGAAGGTCGCGGTGGTCGCCGGGTTCCAGGGCGTCAGCCCCGAGGGCCGTATCACCACGCTGGGCCGGGGCGGGTCGGACACCACCGCCGTTGCCTTTGCCGCCGCCTTCGAGGCAGAGCGCTGCGACATTTATACCGATGTGGATGGCGTCTATACCACCGATCCGCGCATCTGCACCAAGGCGCGCAAGCTGGAAAAGATCTCGTTCGAGGAAATGCTCGAACTGGCCTCGCTGGGGGCCAAGGTGCTGCAAACCCGCTCGGTCGAACTCGCCATGCGGTACAAGGTCAAACTGCGTGTCCTCTCCAGTTTCGAGGAACAATCCGACACCGCCGGTACGCTGGTTGTCGATGAGGAGGAAATCATGGAATCCAATGTAGTCTCCGGCGTCGCCTATTCCCGTGACGAGGCCAAGATGACCGTTGTCTCGGTCCAGGACCGTCCCGGCGTTGCGGCCACTATCTTCAACGCGCTCAGCGAGGGCGGCGTGAACGTGGACATGATCGTGCAGAACGTGTCCGAGGAGGGTATCACCGACATGACCTTCTCGTGCCCCACCGACCAGGTGGCGCGCGCGGAAAAGGCCATGAACGCGGTCAAGGGCGCGGGCGAGCTGGAATTCGAGGACCTGCTGGTCGACTATGACGTCTGCAAGGTGTCGGTCGTCGGCATCGGCATGCGCAGCCAGTCGGGCGTGGCCGCCAAGATGTTCAAGATACTCTCGGATGAGGGGATCAACATCAAGGTGATTACAACCTCTGAGATCAAGATTTCCGTACTGATCGACCGGAAATACATGGAACTTGCCGTGCAGGCGCTGCATGATGCGTTTGAACTGGACAAGGCGGCCTGATCCAACCGGAACCGGGCACGCCTGACCCTGCAACCGCACGAGGGCCCATGGCGGACGGAACCGAAAGCGAATCCCGCAAGCTGCTGGGGCGGCTGCGCGAGGCGATGGCGACGGACGAGGCCGGACAGGCCCGTCTGGATCGCATCACGCATCTGATCGCCGACAGCATGGGGACCGAGGTCTGCTCGATCTACCTGTTCCGCGATGTCGACACGCTGGAACTGTGCGCCACCGAGGGGTTGAAGCCCGAGTCGGTGCACCAGACCCGGATGCGGCTGGGCGAGGGGCTGGTCGGCCGCGTCGCCAAGTCCGGCAAGGTGGTCAACACGCCCGATGCGCCCTCGGCCAAGGGGTTCCGCTACATGCCCGAGACGGGAGAGGAACGCTATTCCTCCTTCCTGGGCATCCCCGTGCAGCGGCTTGGTGAAAAGCTGGGCGTTCTGGTGGTGCAGTCGCGCGACGCGCGCGAGTTTTCCGCCGACGAGGTCTATGCGCTGGAAGTGGTGGCCATGGTGCTGGCCGAGATGGCCGAGCTGGGTGCCTTTGTCGGCGAGGGCGCGGCGCTGTCACCGCTGCATCAGAAATCGGCCATGTTCAAGGGCGGCACCGGTCAGGAAGGCGCGGCCGAGGGCCATGTCTGGCTGCACGAACCTCGTGTGGTGATCACCAACCCGATCGCCGACGATCCCCATCGCGAGATGGAGCGCCTGAACGAGGCTGTGGACGAGTTGCGCGTCGGCGTCGACAAGATGCTGGAGATGTCGCAGAACGGCGACAAGGAACAGTTGCAGGTTCTGGAAGCATACCGGATGTTCGCCAATTCCAAGGGCTGGATGCGCCGGATGGAAGAGGATATCGCCCGCGGCCTCAGCGCCGAGGCAGCGGTGGAAAAGGAACAGTCTCTGGCCCGCGCTCGCATGGGGCAGGTACAGGATTCCTATCTGCGCGAGCGGTTGGCCGATCTCGATGACCTGTCGAACCGCCTGCTGCGCATCCTGACCGGTCAGGGCAAACAGACCGGTGCCGAACTGCCGCCCGATCCAATCCTGGTGGCACGCAATATCGGGCCGGGCGACCTGCTGGAATATGGCCGCTCGCTCAAGGGGGTTGTGCTCGAAGAAGGCTCGGTCGGCAGCCATGCGGCCATCGTGGCACGGGCACTGGCGATCCCGCTGGTCGTGCATGCCGAGCGGATCACGACCGAGGCGCTGAACGGAGACCAGATCCTGGTCGATGGCGATCAGGGGGTGGTGCATCTGCGCCCCGAGGAGAGTGTGGTCAGTGCCTTTCGCGACAAGATCGCGATGCAGGCGGATGCACAGGCGCGCTATGCCTCGATCCGGGAAACCCCCGCCATCACAAAGGACGGACAGCATATCAATCTGGTGATGAACGCAGGCCTGATGGCGGATCTGCCCTCGCTCGAAAGTTCGGGCGCCGAGGGGGTGGGGCTGTTTCGGACCGAGCTGCAATTTCTGGTGCGCAACCAGATGCCGAAACGCTCGGAGCTGGTGGCGCTCTACTCCCGCGTTCTCGACGCGGCCAAGGGCAAGCGGGTTGTGTTCCGCACGCTCGATATCGGGTCCGACAAGGTGCTGCCCTATATGAAGCCCACGGACGAGCCGAACCCGGCGCTGGGCTGGCGCGCGATCCGGGTGGGGCTGGACAAGCCCGGGGTGATGCGGATGCAGTTGCAGGCGCTGATCCGGGCCGCCAACGGGCGCGCGCTGACCATCATGTTCCCCTTTGTCGCCCAGGCCGAGGAATACCACGCCGCTCGCGCCGAGGTGGACAAGACCATTGCCCGCGAAAAGGTGCTGGGGCATCCGCTTCCGGAAACGCTTGAAATCGGCGCGATGCTCGAGACCCCCTCGCTGGCCTTTGCGCCGCAGAAGTTCTTTGACGATGTCGGATTTCTGTCCATCGGCGGCAACGACCTGAAGCAGTTCTTCTTTGCTGCCGACCGCGAGAACGAACGCGTGCGCCGGCGTTATGACACGCTCAACAGCAGTTTTCTCAGCCTAATCGAACGGATTGTCGAACGATGCGGCATCTCTGGGACGCCGCTCAGTTTTTGCGGTGAGGATGCCGGGCGACCCATTGAGGCGATCTGTCTGGCGGCCATGGGTATCCGCACTCTGTCGATGCGCCCTGCTTCAATTGGACCTGTCAAGAGCTTGCTTTTGCGCACGGATCTGGGCGAGCTGCGCAAGATCATCACGGATGCCCGCCACCGCGGTGTTCAATCCGTGCGTCCTGCGGTGATGGACTGGCTTAGCCAGAATCCTTGATCTTCCCCGATGCCGGATCTGTGTCGGTGCCCGCATGGGCCGGGTGCGATTTTGTCTGTTGGTTACAGCAAATCTATGCTGGCCCTTGGCCCGTTCGAGTAGCGCCCTGGGTGAATTGAGAGCGAGAACTGTGGATAAGTCTGTCTGCGTTTTTGCTGAAAAAATTGATGAATCATGATGAATTTGGTTGTCCATTGTGGGCATTTGGCGAAAAAAGATATTATTTATGATATTTGACGTATTAGGCCTCAGTTCCATCCACAAGTCTGTTGCAGACAGGAATCCGCTGGATGACATGCTCTGGCGTACCTCCGCAGATCGTTTTCTGGCAGCAAGCCTGGTTCACCTCACTTTTGGTCGCGCGGATATCAGGTGCTATGCGATTTCTTCGTTGAATCCGGGCGTAGTGGTCTCAAATGCTGAACCGCTACATAAGCATTCATGTCTAACTATCTATGATAAAGTTTATTTTCGATATCACCCACAGAGTTCTCCACAGCCGAAAGCAGAAGTTAAATGGGTCTGAAACCCTGTTTTCATAGAGGTTATTTCGTCCGATGGTGAGCAGTTGTGTCACAGATATCCACAATCGTTTCTCGCCTTGCTCGTCTCCGCTTGTTGAGGGTGGGCCGGATCAGGGCCGTTACAGAAAACTGTTTTATGTCAGGATGGGCTTGATATTTTGCGGGGTATCCGTAAAGAGGACGACGAATTGTTAGCGTTAACATTTGTGATGTCCCGGCCCGGAGCCCGGCGTGGATACGCAAAAGAGCCGTTGCAAAGGAGACAGCATGGTATCCCGTGTCATTCCGGTCAGTGCCTTCGATCTGGTTCTGTTCGGGGCCACCGGCGATCTTGCCCGCCGCAAGATTTTGCCAGCGCTCTTTCATCGCTATGAAGTGGGACAAATGCCCGAGGAGGCGCGGATTATCGGTTCGGCTCGTACCGAGCTGACCACCGAGGCCTTTCGCGCCGAGGTGCGTCAGGCGATCGAGGAATTTACCCCGGACACCCCGACCCGCACCGAGGTGCTCGGACGGTTCCTGCAAAAGCTCGACTATGTGGCGGTGGATGCGCTCGGCGAGGATGGCTGGCAGGCGCTTGCAGCCATGTTGCGCGCGGATGCGGTGCGGGCCTTCTACCTTTCGGTCGGACCGTCCCTGTTTGCCGGCATCGCACGGCAGCTTGAGAGCCACGGCATGGCCACGCCCGAGGCGCGGATCGTGGTCGAAAAGCCCTTTGGGCGCGATCTGGAAACCGCGCGCGCTCTGAATGCCGGTCTGAGGGTCTGTTTCGAGGAACATCAGATCTATCGGATCGACCATTACCTCGGCAAGGAGACCGTGCAGAACCTGATGGCGCTGCGCTTTGCCAACTCGCTGTTCGAACCGCTGTGGAACGCGACTCATATCGACCATGTACAGATCACGGTGGCCGAAAGCATCGGGGTCGAGGGGCGCGAGGCTTATTATGATCAGTCGGGTGCCATGCGGGACATGGTGCAGAACCATCTGGTGCAGCTCCTTTGTCTGACCGCGATGGAGCCTCCATCGAAATTCACCCCCAACGCGGTGCGCGACGAAAAGGTCAAGGTGATCGAGGCGCTTGATCCGGTGCCGCCGGGCGACATCGCCCGGGGGCAATATCGCGCCGACGAGGGCAGCGATGGCTATCTCGATCATGTGGGCGATCCCCAGAGCCGCACCGAGAGTTTCATTGCGCTCAGGGTTCATGTGGCCAACTGGCGCTGGGCCGGGGTGCCGTTCTATCTGCGCACCGGCAAGAAGCTGAGGGCGCGGGTGTCGGAAATCGTGGTGCAGTTCCGCGATCCGCCACATTCGATCTTTCCCAATGTGGGGCCGATCCACGGCAACAAGCTGATCATCCGGTTGCAACCGGACGAGGGCATTACCCTGCGCACCACGATCAAGGATCCGGGGCCGGGCGGGTTCCGGTTGGCCGAGGTGCCGCTGGACATGAGCTTTGCCGAGGCGCTGGGTGGAGATACCCGGGCACAGGACGCCTATGAGCGTTTGGTGATGGACGTGATCCGGGGTGACCAGACCCTGTTCATGCGGGGCGACGAGGCCGAGGCCGCCTGGGCCTGGGTGGATCCCATCATTGCCGAATGGGAAAGAAACCGCGACCGGCCCTATCCTTATGATCAGGGCAGTTCGGGTCCGGAAGAGGCGCTGATGCTGCTGCATCGTGATGGCCGCCGCTGGCGGCAGATCGGAGGATGACCATGGTACATGCGACCATAGCCGAGGTGACGGCCCGGATCGTGGCGCGCAGCGCTGAAACGCGTGGCGCCTATCTGGCCCGGATCGACGCGGCCCGCGACCAGGGTCCGGCGCGGGCGCATCTCAGCTGTTCGGGACAGGCACATGCCTATGCCGGTGCGGGGGCGGATCAACATGCGTTGGCCACCGGCTCGGCCGGGCATCTGGGCATCGTCACCAGCTATAACGACATGCTCTCGGCGCATCAGCCGTTCGAGCGCTACCCGGATGTGTTGCGCCAGGCCGCCCGCTCTGTCGGCGGCACCGCGCAAGTTGCGGGTGGGGTTCCCGCCATGTGCGACGGTGTCACCCAGGGCGCGCCTGGAATGGAACTGTCGCTGTTCTCGCGCGACGTGATCGCGATGGCGGCGGGTGTTGCGCTCAGCCACAACACCTTTGATGCGGCGGTGTTCCTGGGCGTCTGCGACAAGATCGTACCGGGGTTGGTGATCGCGGCGCAAAGCTTTGGCCACCTGCCGGCGGTCTTCGTGCCGGCAGGACCAATGACCAGCGGCCTTCCCAATGACGAAAAGGCCAAGGTGCGGCAGCGCTTTGCCAAGGGCGAGGTGGGCCACGCCGAGTTGATGGCGGCCGAGATGGCCGCCTATCATGGGCCGGGCACCTGCACCTTTTACGGCACCGCCAACACCAACCAGATGCTGATGGAGTTCATGGGGTTGCACCTGCCGGGCGCCAGTTTCGTGCCGCCGAACACCGGTCTGCGCGAGGCGCTGACCGCGGAGGCGGCGCGGCGGTCACTCAGCCTGTCGGCGCTGGGCAGCAACTATGCCCCGGTGGGGCATGTGTTGGATGAACGCGCCTATGTGAACGGCATTGTCGGGCTGATGGCGACCGGTGGCTCAACCAACCTGCTCATTCATCTGGTTGCCATGGCGCGGGCGGGAGGCATCCTGCTCGACTGGCAGGACTTTGCCGAGATCTCGGCGGTGGTGCCGCTGATCGCACGGGTCTATCCCAACGGGCTGGCCGACGTGAACCATTTCCACGCGGCGGGGGGGCTGGGCTATACCATCCATACCCTGCTCGAGGCGGGGTTCCTGCATCCCGACACGCTGACCGTAGCGGGCCGGGGGCTGGAGCTCTATACACAGGAGCCCAAGCTGCGGGATGGGGTGCTGAACTGGGAGGCCGGAACGCAAACCAGCCTCAACGACAAGATCCTGCGCCCGGTCTCTGACCCGTTTCAGGCGACCGGTGGGTTGTCGCGGCTTTCGGGGTCGCTGGGTACGGCGGTGATGAAGGTCTCGGCCGTGGCGCCGGAACATCGGGTGGTCGAGGCGCCGGTTCGCGTGTTTCATGGCCAGGACGAGGTCAAGGCTGCTTTCAAAGCCGGTCAGCTGACCGGCGACATGGTGGTGGTGGTCCGCTTTCAGGGGCCCAAGGCCAATGGCATGCCCGAGCTGCACTCGCTGACGCCGATCCTGTCAATCCTGCAAGGGCGCGGGCAAAAGGTGGCGCTGGTGACCGACGGGCGCATGTCGGGCGCCTCGGGCAAGGTTCCGGCCGCAATCCACGTGGTGCCCGAGGCGCTGGAGGGTGGTCCCATCGCGCGGCTGCGCGACGGCGACCTGTTGCGGGTCGATGCCGAGGCGGGCGTGCTTGATATCCTGACCGAGGGCGTGCTGGCGCGCGCTCCGGTCACGGCCGACCTCTCGGGCAATCAGTTCGGTACCGGGCGAGACCTGTTTGCTGCCTTCCGCGCGGCGGTCGGTTCGGCCGATACCGGCGCCAGCGTTTTTGGAGGATAGCGCATGTCATCCCGCGAGACCCGCGCCATCTGCGAGATGGCGCCCATCGTACCGGTTCTGGTGATCGACGATGCAGCCCATGCCCGCCCACTGGCCGAGGCGATGGTCGCCGGTGGCCTGCCCGCGCTGGAGGTGACGCTGCGCACCCCGGCGGCTCTGGAGGCGATCCGCATCATGGCTCAGGTACCCGGCGGCGTGGTCGGCGCCGGCACGCTGGTCACGCCCGAGGACGTGCGCGCGGCCAAGGCCGCGGGCGCCCGGTTCGGTGTATCGCCCGGCGCGACCGACAGATTGCTGGCCGCCTGCGAGGCGGAGGGCTTGCCGCTTCTGCCGGGTGCGGCCACTGCCAGCGAGGCGATGCGGCTGTTGGAGCGGGGCTATGACATGCTCAAGTTCTTTCCGGCCGAGGCCTCGGGCGGGGCGCCCGCGCTCAAGGCGATCGGGGCGCCGTTGCCGCAGATCGGGTTCTGCCCCACCGGTGGTGTGTCGCCGCAGAATGCCGAGAGCTATCTGAGCTTGCCCAACGTGGTCTGTGCCGGTGGCAGCTGGGTGGCTCCCAAGGACCTGGTGGCGGCGGGCGACTGGGCCGGGATCGAGGCCCTGGCCCGTGCCGCAGCAGGGCTCCGCCGGAAATAGATTGGGCCGGATCGTCCAGGGTCAGGTGATTTGCTTCAGTGCGGCGGCAACGATCGCTTCGGGGCAATCCTCCTGAACCAGATGCCCGGCATCGGGGATGGGAGTGCACGGTGTCCTTGAGATCAAAGCCGCCAGCTCCATGCCTTTGTCGTAGGGGATCCAGGCGTCGCGCTCTCCCCATAGGACGGTGACAGGGCAATCCATCTGACGGTAAAGCCCTTGAACCTCGTCGGTGTATTTCTGATCCATCTGGGCGATCTGGCGATAGAAGGCCGGTTGCCCGACCGGGCCGGTCCAGGGCGCTGCATAGATATCGATCGCCTCCGGTGGCAGCGGCCGGTGCGCTGCGGTCTGCAAATAGGCGCGCATCAGGGCCTGATGCATATAGTCGGGCATTCCCGAAAATGCGGCCTCGTGCTGACGCACGTGCTGCACGAAGGGCGACCCCCAGGGAGCAAGTGCTACAGCGTCGAAGATCGTCAGTGACTTGAAGCGCAGACCATCGAGGAAGTAGCCACGCAATGCCGTTGCGCCGCCAAAATCATGGGCCAGAACATCGGGGCGGTCCAGGTCCCAGCCTCGGAACAGGCCGGCCAGGACCCTGTTCTGAACCGCCAGGGACACGTCCTGACCTTCACGCATTTCCGATTGGCCATATCCGGCCAGATCAAAATAATAGACCGTCCTATGGTCCGTCAGGTAAGGGACGATCCTGCGCCAGACTTGCGAGGAAAACGGCGTGCCGTGGATGGCAACCAACGGAGGGCCGTTCCCGGTCTTTCCCCACCGAATTGCGGTGCCTTCGATGATCGACATATGGGGAAGATCCAGCATGGCCATAACTCACATT
Organism: Ruegeria sp. YKSF070; assembly: GCF_059612725.1. Classification (NCBI taxonomy): domain Bacteria; kingdom Pseudomonadati; phylum Pseudomonadota; class Alphaproteobacteria; order Rhodobacterales; family Roseobacteraceae; genus Ruegeria; species Ruegeria sp. YKSF070. Next base: position 57,146 of record NZ_JBXWRD010000006.1, read on the forward strand.
TACATTTAGCTAATTGACTATATGATGAGAGGCCATGGACAGGTCAACTCAAATCAAAGCCATGGCCAGCGGGCCGCGACTGAAGGTTTTGCAGCTGCTGGCGGAACCTCAGCGACACTTTGCGGATCAATGGTCGGCGGATCCGGCAGAGTTCGGGGTGTGCATGACGATGATCGCCAAGGCGCTCGACGTTGCGCAGTCAACGGCCAGCAGGCATCTGGACCTGCTGAAACAGGCAGGTTTCATAACGGTGCGGAGGCACCTGAAATGGTCCTATTGCCAGCGGGACGAGGCGGCGATCCGGGAGTATCTGGATTGGCTCGCAGCAGAACTCGCACCAAGGCGCTAGAGCGGTGAGGGCATAAGCCGGGGGCTCTGCCCCCGTCGCGCGGGCGCGACTCCCCCGAGGTATTTTCGAACAGAAGAAATGCGAAGCGCGCGATCAGCCCAGGATGCGGGACATCAACCGCCGATACCAGCCGGAGGTGCGCTGCGTCTCGTCGGTGCTGGGCCGTTGCTGGGCGGCGGCGCCGATCGGGTCGACCAACTCCTTGCCGCCTTCGAATTGCAGACGATAGAGATCGGCATAGATGCCGCCGCGCGCCAGCAGGTCTTCGTGACTGCCCTCGTCCACCACTTCGCCACGCTCCATCACCACGATCTTGTCGGCATTGCGGATGGTGGAGAGACGGTGTGCGATAACCAGCGTGGTGCGCCCGCCCGAGAGCTGATCCAGCGCGGCCTGCACCACTTTTTCCGATTGCGCATCGAGCGCCGAGGTCGCCTCGTCCAGCAGCAGGATTGGCGTGTCGCGCAGCAGCGCGCGGGCGATCACCACCCGTTGTCGTTGCCCGCCCGACAAGGCAGAGCCGCGCGGCCCTACCAACGTGTCGAGCCCGTGTTCCAGCTTGGGAAGGAAATCCGAGACATGGGCAGCATCCAGCACTTCCTTCAAGCGCGCCTCGCTGACATCGGTACGGCCTAGCAGAATGTTCTCGCGCAGGGTTTCGTCGAACAGAAGCGCCTCTTGGGTGACCACCGAAAAGAGGCCGCGCAGTTTTTCCAGCGACATGTCCCCCACCGCGACATCGCCCACGGCAACCCTGCCCGATTGCGGATCGACCAGTCGGGTGAGCAGGTTGAAGATGGTCGATTTGCCCGCCCCCGAGGCGCCCACCAATGCGGTGGTCTTGCCCGCCTCGGCGCTGAGTGACAGGTTGCGAAGCACCTGCGCGTCGCCATAGGAGAGCGAGACATTCTCAAGCTGGATCGCGGGCAATCCCGAGGGCGCGGCCACCGGCTTCGGTGGCGACAACAGCAGGATCGGCGTGTCGAGCAGGTCCTTGATCCGCTCCAACGCCGCCGCCGCCGCCTGCCAGGTGCCCGAAATCGAGGCCAGCCGCCGCATCGGGTCAAAGCTGAGGCCGATGGCGGTGAAGAAGCTCATGAACTGGCCGACGCTCTTTTCCCCGGCGATGATCTCGGCCCCGCCATAGAGCAGTACGCCCATGAAGCCCAGGCCCGCCATCACATCCACCAACCCGGTGATTGAGGCGGTGCCGAAAGACGCGCGCACCTCGGACCTTACATAGGTCTTCATGTGGCCATCAAACCGGTCGAGCTGATAGCGCTCCAGTGCGTTCAGCTTGATCGGTACGATGCCGTGGAAAATCTCGTCCAGCCGGGTGGCCAGCGTCGCGCCCTGATCACGGGCCATCGCAGCCTTCTTGCGCACATAACGCTGCGCCATGGCGATGGGCAGAAAGGCCAGCGGGACGCCCACCAGCATGACCAGCGTCCAGATCAGATCGACATTGACCGCCACCCCAATCAGAACCACCAGCGAGACCAGATCCTTGCCTGCACCGGTGATGATCACCTGCCAGACCTGGTTGACCGAGCCGACATCGACCTGCACCCGCTGGATCAGGAAGCCGGGTGGATGGGTCTGGTGAAAAGCGGTGTCCTGTCGGATCAGCCGTTTGAGCAGGTCGAACCGCAGATGCGCGGCGGTTTCCTGCGAGATGCGCGCCAGCAGCACCTTTTGCCCGACGCTGGCCAGACCTCGTACCGAGAAGATCACCAGAAAGGCGAGGCTGACCCAGACCAGCGCATCGCCATTGCCGTTGACGAAGATCTCGTCGAACATCGGCTGCATCATGTAGCTGATCGCGCCGACCATCGAACCTTCGAGCAGCATGAACAGAAAGGCCACGCCCAAGAGGCCCATCCGGCTTTTCAGATAGTTCTGCCAGAGCCAGCCCACCAGCTCGCGCGAGGACATCGGTTTAGCGCTCATCTTTCGGCCTTCATGTGGGGGAGAGGGGGCAGGATAGAAACCATGACCGGGCCATTTAAGCAGGTGGCGGGCAGGGTGCAAGTGTTCGGGGCGGTCTCGGGCTTGTGAAGACATGGATGCAGATTCTCCGAGACCGAGGTTGCGGCACGGATTGACGCCGCCCGGGCGCGGGCTAGGCTGTGCGCGACTTCAGGAAACGGGTAAACCCATGACAGGCAATATCTCTCTGGCGCAGGGGCGCGGCTATCTGGCGATTCCGGGGCCTTCGGTGATGCCGGACGCGGTGCTGCGTGCCATGCATCGCGCCGCGCCCAATATCTATGCCGGCGAATTGGTCGATATGATGCCCGGCCTGATGACCGATCTGCGCCGGGTGGTGCGGACCGAACATCACGCGACCATCTATATTTGCAACGGCCATGGCGCGTGGGAGGCGGCACTGTCCAACGTGATCGCGCCGGGCGAGGTCGTGTTGGTTCCTGCTTCGGGAAGGTTTTCGCATGGTTGGGCCGAGATGGCCGAGGGGCTGGGCGCCGAATGCCAGATCATCGACTTTGGCAAATCCGCGCCTTGGGATCTGGACCGGATCGCCGAGGCGCTGAAGGCCGATACCGCGCACCGGATCAAGGCGGTGTTGGCGGTGCATGTGGATACCTCGAGCTCGATCCGCAATGACATCGCCGGGCTGCGGGCGGTTCTGGACGAGGTGGGGCATCCGGCGCTTCTGATGGCCGATTGCATCGCTTCGCTGGGTTGTGACGTGTTCGAGATGGATGGCTGGGGCGTTGATGTGACTGTCACCGCCAGTCAAAAGGGTCTGATGGTGCCGCCGGGGCTTGGTTTTGTTTTCTTCAATGAAAGGGCGGCGGCAAAACGGGCATCCATGCCACGCGTTTCGCGCTATTGGGACTGGGTGCCGCGCGCCAACCCAACCGATTTCTACCAGTATTTCGATGGCACCGCGCCGACGCATCATCTCTATGGGTTGCGCACCGCGCTCGACATGATCCACGCCGAGGGGATCGAACATGTCTGGGCCCGTCATGCCGTGTTGGCGCGGGCGATCTGGGCCGCCTGCTCGGTTTGGGCCGAGGGGGGCGATCTGGTGATGAATGTTGCCGACCCGGCTTATCGCAGTCATGCGGTGACTGCCTTGCGGCTGGACAGCGGCAAGGGCGCGGCGCTGCGGGAATGGACAGAGGTCAATCTGGGCCTGACGCTGGGCATCGGTCTGGGCATGGCTGCGCCGGGTGACCAGGCCTCTGGCAAGTTCTTCCGGCTAGGCCATATGGGGCACTTGAACGGGCAGATGGTCATGGGACTTCTAGGCGGGATCGAGGCAGGGTTGCATGCGCTGGACGTTCCACGTGGCGCAGGTGCGCTGGAGGCGGCGGCTCAGGTCCTCGCGATGGGGTGAGCGCTGTTCAGCGCATCCGTGCGGCCAGCCGTGTGATGCCATGGTGAACAAGCGCTGCCAGCAGCAGCGTGGCGGCAAAGCCCCAGAGCGCCCAGACCAGTATCAGGATCCAGGTCAGGTTCACCCCGAGCATGACCAGGGCAGGGACTGTATAGTCGGGCGCACGCCCGATGCCGCGTTCATCCATGATCCGCAGTTTAGGGCAAATTGCCTGAATGTCAGGTAAATCCGTTGCGATCAGCGGCGTGCCGCCGCCAAGGCGGCGGGCAGGGCGGCGGCAAACGCGTCCAGATCGGCCCTTGGTCCGCAACTGACGCGGATGCAGCGATTGTGTGGCTCGGCAAAGGGCATCCGCACAAAGATGCCAGATGCGACCAGGCTATCGAGTACCCGTTTGGCAAAAGCACCATCTCTGCCGCAGTCGATGGTCACGAAATTGGTGGCCGACGGCAGCGGTATCAGTCCGTTTTCGCGCGCGACTTCGCCCAGCCGGATGCGCGCTTCGGCGATCTGTTCCTGCACTTGGGTCAGCCAGTCGCTATCGGCCAGCGCCGCCAGCGCCCCGGCCTGGGCCGCGCGGTTAATGCCGAAATGGTTGCGCACCTTGTTGAAGGCGGCGATCAACTCTGGCGCCCCCAGCGCATAGCCCACCCGCGCGCCCGCCATGCCATAGGCCTTGGAGAAGGTGCGCATGCGGATCAGGCGCGGGTCGTCGGCATCGACCTGAACGGCGGTGCCCTCGGGGGCGCATTCCACATAGGCCTCGTCCAGCACCAACAGCGTATCCTCGGGCAGCGCCTTCATTGCGGCCACGATATCGACGCCCTTCAGCCAACTGCCCATCGGGTTGTCGGGATTGGCGAGATAGACCAGCTTGGCCCCCACCTCGGCTGCCTTGGCAAAGAGCGCCTGCGGGTCCTCGTGGTCGCCCGCATAGGGCACCTTGCGCAGCACCCCGCCAAAGCCCGCCACGTGATAGTTGAAGGTGGGATAGGCGCCCTCGGACGTGACCACCGGATCGCCCGGACCCACCACCAGTCGCACGAGATAGCCCAACAGCCCGTCGATGCCTTCGCCCACCACGATATTGTCGGGCCGAACCCCGTGATGCACCGCAAGCGCCGCGCGCAGGTCGTGGTTTTCCGGGTCGCCATACATCCAGATCTCGCCCGCCGCCTGCTGCATGGTTGCGATGGCGCGGGGCGAGGGACCAAAGATATTCTCGTTCGCGCCCAGCCGCGCGGCGAAGGGCGCGCCGCGCTGACGCTCCTGCGTCTCGGGGCCGACAAAGGGCACGGTTGCGGGCAGCGATTGGGCAAGCGGGGTATAGCGTGGTCCGGTCATGCGCGCCACATAAGCGCAAGCCGTGGCGCCGGGCAAGACTTGCCTTTGCTGGTCCCGCCTCGCATGGTGCGCCCAAGTGCAGAGAGGTGCCCATGCGTTACGTTCTGATCCTGTTGCTCGCTGGCCTTGGCTATCTGCTGTTCTGGCCCATTCCGGTGGCGCCCGTGGCCTATCACCCGCCGGAAAACCCCGGATTTATCGGTGATTTCGCCGAGAACCGGGTTCTGGACAAGGTCGAATTCGTACCGCTCCCAGACGGCGAAATCGGCCCCGAGGATCTGGCCGTGATGCCGGACGGCACGGTCTATACGGCGTCGCTTGCAGGCAATCTCTATCGCATCGACGGCGCGGTGCCGGAACTGGTCGACCGGCTGGGCGGGCGGCCACTGGGCCTCAAGGCCGGACCGGACGGCGCGCTTTACATCGCGGACAGTTTCCGGGGCGTCCTGCGCTGGACAGCACCCGGCAAGGTCGAGACCGTGGTGGACCGGATCGACGGTGCACCGGTGATCTATGCCAACCAGCTGGATCTGGGGCGCGACGGAACCATCTATTTCTCGAACTCCACCGACCGGTTCGATCCCAGGACCCTGGGTGGCACCAAACCCACCTCGGTCATGACCGTCTGGGAACAGTCCGATACCGGTTATGTCGCCCGGCGCACGCCCGATGGCAGGGTCGAGAAGATCGCGACCGGTTTCGTCTATACCAATGGTGTCGCCCTTTCACCGGACGAGGATTTCCTGCTGATCAACGAGACCGGGCGGGCGCGGGTGCACCGGCTGTGGCTCAAGGGCGAGAAGGCGGGACAGACAGAGGTGTTCCTGGAAAACCTGCCGGGCTATCCCGACAATCTCGAGGCGCAGGGCGACGGCACCTATTGGCTGGCCTTTGCCAGCCCGCGCGTCCCGGCCGAGGCGCTGATGCCTCACCCCTTTCTGCGCAAGGTGGTCTGGCGATTGGGCCCCAAGGTGCGGCCCGCGCCGATCCATCGCGGCATGCTGATCCAGTTCGACGGAACGGGGCGCATCCTGCGCACGGTACAGGACCCCGATGGCCGGCTGGGCATCACCACCGGCGGCAAGCAGGTGGGCGAGCGGTTCTATGTCATGACGCTGGATAGCCCCGGCTTCGCCCGCATGGATGCCGCCGACCTGCCCTGATCTGCCCCCACGTCCTGCTGGCAAGTCGGATCGGAACCGGGCAGTCTGGCGCCAAACAGGAATGGAGAACCAGATGGCGCGCGTATCCGTCGAATACAAGGACCATATCGCATTTGTCACCCTGACCCGGGGTGACAAGATGAATGCGCTGGACGAGGCGATGTTCAAGGCGATTATCGCGGCGGGGCAAGAGGTTGCGGCCTCGGACGCGCGGGCGGTGGTGCTGTCGGGCGAGGGCAAGAGTTTCTGCGCCGGACTCGACGTGTCGAACTTCGCGGCCTTTGCCGGCAAGGATCCGGTCCAGATGCTGATGCCGCGCAGCCATCACGATGCCAATGACTTTCAGGAGGTCGCGCTGGTCTGGCGCAGGGTGCCGGTACCGGTGATCGCGGCGCTAAACGGGGCGGTTTATGGCGGTGGGTTACAGATTGCGCTGGGCGCCGATATCCGGATTGCCGCACCGGATACGAAACTATCCGTGCTGGAAATGAAATGGGGCCTGATCCCGGATATGGGCGGCATGGTTCTGTTGCCGCAACTGGTGCGCTCGGATGTGCTGCGCCTGCTCACCTATACCGCGAGGCCTATCGGGGCCGCCAAGGCAGCCGAGTGGGGGCTGGTGACCGAGCTGGCTGATGATCCTCTGGCCGAGGCCACCGCGCTGGCGCAAGAGATCGCGGGCAAGAGCCCCTCGGCGATGCGATCGGCCAAGCGGTTGATCGAGCTTGCTGAATCGGAGCAGAGAACCGAAATTTTGCTGGCGGAATCGCAAGAACAGGCACAACTGATCGGCAAGCCGGATCAGATGGAAGTCATCGCGGCCCAGATGCAAGGGCGCGCACCGGTCTTCAAGTAGTGGGTTCAGACTTTCGCGAAAGTCTGAAGACAAATCCTCGGCGAAGATTTGTGCCAATTCCTTTCAGGAATTGACCTGCACCTATGCGTGCTCTCCACTTCTACCGGCTGAACTCCTAGGAGGGGTCTCACCAAGTACGAAGAGGCAATGTAATCCGCTACTCTTCTTTCTCAACTTTCGTCAATCTCTGCCATAAACAACGAGAATTCCGAAAGGAACATGTCCAGTGCGGGTGAGTCATCGATCAGGGCATGGTTGTTCCCGGGCAGGGTAACAAAGCGCGCGCCGGGGATCAGCGCTGCCATCCTGCGCCCCTCAGCCACAGGCACGCGTCGGTCGCCTTCGGAATGCAGAACCAGTGTTGGAGCCTTGATGCGGGGCGCATAGTCTGAAACCTCGACCGAGGCGTTCATCGTATTGATCCGGGCCGCCACATCCGGCGAGCATGAGACCCGCTGTAACTCGTCAAAGCTGGATTTTTGCGCCTCGGTGGAATCCGGCATCATGCTTTCGGTGAACAGGTGCCGATAGGCCGGGTTGGGTGATCCCCAGCCTTCGCGGATGAGAACGTTCGTCGCCTCGGACAGGGCCGTTTGTTCGGGCGAATTGCGCTTGAGCGCGCCACGAAGATAGCCCGCGATCAGCACCAGGCCTGAAACTTTTTCCGGGTTTTCAGCGGCATAGCGCACAGAGAATGCGCAACCCTGCGAGATGCCGAAGAGAACGAACCGGTTCAGGCCAGCCGCCTCGACGATGCTGCCGATGTCCGAGATCATCGCGTCCTCGGAAATCTCGGCCGGGTCCCGATCGGAAAGCCCATTGCCGCGTTGGTCGAAGCGGACAAGATCGCATCTGTGCGACATCTGCTCCAGAAACGGCCCCCAGACCGGGCTGCGCCATTCATAGTCGAGATGGTTGAGCCAGTTTGGTGCCTTCAGGACACTCGGCCCCTTGCCGATCCGCGCCCATGCCAGTTGTGTGCCGTCCGCTGCAATGCAGAACGATACATGCTGGGCCTGGGAACGGGCGATATCGGGGCTTTTGTCCTGGTTACGGTTCGGCACCCATTGCCAGACACGGATCGGGCGTGTGATGTTCTTGACCTTTTGCAGGCCCAGATCGGTGAAAGACTCCGCTACCCGGTCCTGTGTAATCTGGTGTACGATGTCCGCGATACAGATCCCGCCAGGTTCCGAAATCGCCTCCAGCCGGGCCGCGACATTCACCCCGTCACCGAAAATATCCCCGTCCTCCAAAAGGATATCTCCGATATTGATGCCGATGCGGTACTGGATGCGTTCCTTGCGCGGGGTGTCGGCCTCACGCTGCTGCATGGCCTGCTGGATCTCGAGCGCACAGCGCACGGCGGCCTGCGCCGTGTCGAAGCGCGTCAGCATGCCATCGCCGGTCGTCTTGACGATCTGGCCACCCGCCTGCGCGATGGCGGGGTCGATCAACTCGCGCCGATAGAGTTTCTGTCGCCCCAGAACATCGCTTTCGTTGCGCTCCATCAGGCGCGTGTAGCCTGCCATGTCGGCAGCCAGAATGGCGCAGAGACGACGCTCCATGATCCGATCCCCCGTTGAGTGCCCTACACCCTTGCGGACGATCATACATGGATATCGCCGACTTGCGTGATCCTATTTCAGAAAGGCGCGCCGCGCGTCACGCGCCATGTTGTAGCGCATCTCGAGATCGGCGATCCGTGCCATGGCCGCTTTGCGTTCTGCCGGGTCGCTCAGCCGGGCAAAGGCCGCGCGTGCGTCATCGAGTTGCGTTTTCAGAGAGAACTCCTCGGGGATTACTCCGGCCTGCGCCATGATCCGGAAACCGGCCGCGACAGCAGGGTCGCTCAAGGCCTCCTGGCTGCGGTCGGGCAGGGGTTTGCCCTCGCCCTCAAGACCCGAGAGCTTGCCCTCGGCCCGGGCCTTGAGGATCTGGCGTTCGATCAGGCTGCGCAATGTGTTCAGCATGCGGGCAGCCTAGCAAAAACCCCCACCGGTGGCGACACCGATGGGGGTATTCATGGCCACTTTTTGGGGCGCAGAGAAAGGATCAGCCGAGTTCGGCCAGTCGCGCCAGCGCCTCGTTCAGCCGGACCTCTTCCTCTTCGCGGGCGGCAAGGTTCTCGCGCGCTTCTTCAACCACTTCGTCTGGCGCGGACTCCACGAATTTGGGGTTGTTGAGACGTCCGCGCAGGCCGCCCAACTCCTTGGCCAGCTTGCCCTTGGCCTTTTCCAGCCGGTCCTTTTCGGCGCTGATGTCGATGATCTCGGCCAGCGGCAGACCAAAGGCCGCGCCGGGGGCGGCGATCGAGATGCAGCCCTTGGGCATCGCATCGGCCTTGGTCAGGCTGTCGATCCGCGCCAGACGCTTGATCAGCGCCTCGTTCCGGTCCCAGGCCGCCTGTCCGTGATCGTCGATTTCCGTAACGATCATGGGCACATAGAGGCCGGCAGGCACGCGCATCTGGGCGCGGGCGGAACGCGTGTTCTCGATCACCGAGATCACCCAGTTCATCTCGCGGTCAGCGGCGTCATCGACCAGATCTGCGGCCTTGTAGACGGGCCAGTCGGCATGCACCAGCATCTTGGCCCGCTCGGCGGTCAGCCCCCAAAGCTCCTCTGTGATGAAGGGCATGATCGGGTGCAGCAGGACCAGGCACTGATCCATCACCCAGCGCATTGTAGCGCGGGTCTCGGCCTGGGCCTCGGTATCCTCGCCCTGCAACAGCGGTTTGGACAGTTCCACGTACCAGTCACAGACCTTGCCCCAGACAAAGGCGTAAAGCGCGTTGGCCGCGTCGTTGAAGCGATAGCTGTCCAGCGCCGCATCCACCTCTTCGCGTACACGGGCGGTTTCGCCGATGATCCAGCGGTTGACAGCGGCCTCGGGCGCCAGCTCGGCGGCGCTGAGCCGAGGCACGGCGTCGGTAAAGACCTCGTTCATCTCGGCAAAGCGGATGGCGTTCCACAGCTTGGTGGTGAAGTTGCGATAGCCGGTGATCCGCTCTTTCGACAGTTTCAGCACCCCGCCAATCGCCGCCATCGAGGCGTTGGTAAAGCGCAATGCGTCGGCGCCGAATTCGTCGACGATCTCCAGCGGGTCGATGACATTGCCGGTGGTCTTGGACATCTTCTTGCCCTTCTCGTCGCGGACGAGCTGGTGCAGATAGACGGTGTGGAACGGCACCTCGTTCACGACCGCAAGCTGCATCATCATCATCCGGGCGACCCAGAAGAACAGGATGTCGAAGCCGGTGATCAGGACCGAGGTCGGGAAGTACCGGTGCATCTCGTCGGTATCCTCGGGCCAGCCCAGCGTGCCGATGGGCCAGAGGCCGGAGGAGAACCAGGTGTCGAGCACGTCAGGGTCGCGCCAGACCGGGTAGACCAATTTGGTCGGGTCCTGCGACATCTCGTATTCGGCCAGCCCTGCCGCAAGCGCATGCACGGCGGCGGCGCGGTCTTCGACCTCGATCACGCGGGCATGGTTCAGCGGCGTGGGCAGGGGGGCCTCGGCATCGGCGACCTGCCGGATGACCGCCTCGAAATCAGGTGCGCAGAAATGATGTTCGTCGCCCAGCAGCAGTTTTTGTTCCGACAGCAGGCGGCCCATCTCGACCAGGTCGAGGGCTCCGTCGTTCTCATCGTCGGAAAAGCCGTTGGTCGACAGGTCGAACCCATACCAAACCGGGATCTGATGCCCCCACCACAGCTGGCGCGAGATGCACCAGGGCTCGATGTTTTCCAGCCAGTGGTAATAGGTCTTCTCGCCCGATTCAGGGATGATCTTGACCGTGCCGTCGCGCACCGCGTCCAGCGCGGGGCCGACGACCTTTTCGGCGTCGACGAACCACTGGTCGGTCAGCATCGGCTCGATCACCACCTTGGAGCGATCGCCAAAGGGCTGCATGATGGGCTTGGCCTCGACCAGCGGCACGATGGCATCCGCCCCCTCGGCGCCGGGTTTCAGCGCGGTGGTGCCCAGGCGCGGGTCCGAGGCCACAGTCATCACGGCGAGACCCTCGCTGGTGATCTCTTCGACCACTTTCGCCCGCGCTTCGAACCGGTCGAGGCCGCGCAGATGGTCGGGAACCAGGTTGATCACGTCGATCTGGTTCTCGGTGAACGCTCGCCCGCGCGCATAGTCCTGCGCCTTGCCCGCCTCTTCGGCATAAGGCGCGCCGTCGGCCCGCATCTGGCCGCGCGTGTCCATCAGTCGGTAGAGCGGGATGCCGCCGCGCTTGGCGACCGCATAGTCGTTGAAATCATGCGCGCCGGTGATCTTGACCGCGCCCGAGCCGAAATCCTTGTCCGGGTACTCATCGGTGATGATCGGGATCTGGCGGCGGTGCTCTTTCGGGCCGACCGGGATTTCGCAGAGCTTGCCCACGATGGGGGCGTAGCGTTCATCCGAGGGGTGCACGGCCACGGCGCCATCGCCCAGCATGGTCTCGGGCCGGGTGGTGGCGATGGAGATATAGTCGCGCTCTTCCTCGAGCACGATGTTGCCGTCTTGGTCTTTCTCGACATAGGTATAGGTGGCGCCGTCCGCGAGCGGGTATTTAAAGTGCCACATATGGCCCGCGACCTCGATATTCTCGACCTCGAGGTCCGAGATCGCGGTCTCGAAATGCGGGTCCCAGTTGACCAGACGCTTGCCGCGATAGATCAGGCCCTTGTTGTACATGTCGACAAAGACCTTGATCACCGCATCATGAAAATTCGGAGAATTTTCATGGCCGGTGCGCGGGTCGCCGGCGGCACCCGCCATGGTGAAGGCATTGCGCGACCAGTCGCAGGAGGCGCCGAGGCGTTTGAGCTGATCGACGATGGTGCCGCCGTACTGGCCCTTCCACTCCCAGACCTTCTTGAGGAATTCCTCGCGGCCCAGTTCGCGGCGCGAGGGCTGCCCCGTCGCGGCCAGCATCTTTTCCACCTGCATCTGGGTGGCGATGCCCGCGTGGTCCTGGCCGGGCTGCCAGAGCGTGTCGAAACCGCGCATCCGGTGCCAGCGGGTCAGGATGTCCTGGAGCGTGTTGTTGAAGGCGTGGCCCACATGCAGCGCGCCCGTAACGTTGGGCGGAGGGATCATGATGGTAAAGCTTTCGTCGCGCGAACGGTTTGCGCCCGCCTTGAAGGCGCCGGCCTCTTCCCAGGCCTTGGTGATGCGGGCCTCGGCCTCGGCCGCGTCGAATGTCTTTTCCATCGCCATCGTGGGGATCCCTTCGGTCAATCGAGGGATCAATTACCCAAAGGCGGGGCGAAGGAAAAGGCGGCTGGTCATGTTTTCTTGTTGCTTCGGGCCGGATCGCCGGCGGATGCGGGCGGAAATGAGTATTTTTGACCAGAAAGAAGCGGCAAGTCTTTGTTAACCAGAATCGCCGCAAGCTGGGGAGGCGGTACAGGCTGGAGAGCCGATGACCGCACCAGGAAGAAGCCGCCCCTGTCCCGCGGCAGGATTATCCCCTTGCGGACGGACGGCCACCGGATCGGGGCGCTTCGTTGCTGCTTCTTTCTGGTTACAAATACTCAAATGGCGCACCCGTGGGGCCGGGTGCACCGCCGGGGGTCTATCCGGCTGTCTGATAGAGCGGCACCGCGCTGCTGGCACCCTGGGCCAGGGCCTTGGCCTGGTCGGCGCGGATGCGCTCGTAGAGTGCCAGCGCCTCGGGGGAGAAGAGGCGCGCGGGTGCGTCGACTGGGATGAAATTGCCTGAACTGTCTGTGCCGCGTGCGGGCATGGCATAATCGCGCTCGGCCACCAATTGGCGCGCATTGGGATTGAGATAGCGGATCGCCATGCCAATGCGGCGGTCGTCCGAGCGGTTGGGGCCGGAGCCGTGGATGGTCAGCCCGTGGTGCAGTGACATCTGGCCCGGCGCGAGTTCGATATGGGTCCTGTCGGCCTCGGCCACGTCGACGGCGATCTCCTGCCCGCGCGACAGAAGGTTGTTTTCGGAATAGGTATCCGTATGCGGCAGGATCGGGTTCTTGTGGCTGCCCGCCACGAAGTCCATGCAGCCGCTTTCCACCGTCGCGGGCGACAGCGCCAGCCAGGCGGTGACCTGGTCGGGGGTTTCGCCCATGCCCCAATAGGTCAGGTCCTGGTGCATGCCGACCACATGGGTGGTGCGCGGTTCCTTGATGAAGAATTCGGCCGACCAGACCAGGAGGTCGGGGCCAAGCACGCCCTGGACCAGGTCGAGGATGCGCGGATCGCGGGCGATGCGGGCGGCGAGCGGCATCACCACATGGGCATTCACGCGCTTGTACATGTTGAGTGGCAGCGGCAGCTCGGCGGTAAGCCAGTCTCGCTCGATCTGTTCCAGTTCGGCGCGCAGGGTGGCGGCCTCGCTCGCGGACATCACCTGCAACGGGTGCAGGAAGCCGTCCTGCCAGTATTGCGCGGTCTGCTCGGCAGAGAGGTGGCCGTTCGCGGTGGGAATGGGGCTGGGCATCGCGGTCTCCGTCTGTTCGCGTTTCCGGCAGGATAGCGGCGGTGTTGCGCGGTTCAGAACAGTATGTCTTGCCGGTCAGAGCAAGTTCAGCTTAGCCTTGCGGTCATGGTATCGCGGATCCCCTCGCTCAACTGGTTGCGTGTCTTCGAGGCGGCGGCGCGGACGCAGAGCTTTGCCCGGGCGGGGGCGCAGCTCAACATGTCGGCGGCGGCGGTCAGCCAGCAGATCAAGGCATTGGAGGGGCATCTGGGCGTGGCGCTGTTCGAGCGGCGGGCGCATTCGGTGGTGCTGACCGAGAGGGGGCGAGCCTATCTGCCCGGTGTGCAGCAGTCACTCTTGATGCTCGAGACCACGACGGCGGGGCTGTTCGGGGGCGGTGGTGAGCAGATCGTTTATGTCCGCTCGATCCTGCTGTTTGCCCAGGGCGTGCTGGCCCCGGCGCTGGGCGGGTTCATGGCGGCATATCCCGGTGTCGATCTGCGCTTGAGAACCGGCAATGACGTGGCCGATTTCCAGGGGCCGGTGGCGGATATGCAGATCGTGTTCGGCAACCCGGCTCTATTTGGCGGGCAGGCGGACGATCTGATGGGCGAGCTTCTGTATCCCGTGGCGCATCCCGATCTGGCGGCTGGGATCACCCGCCCGGAGGACCTGTTGCGGCATCGGCTGATCGACGTTTCGGCGCATCGGGCGGGGTGGTTGCGCCTCTTCGAGGCGCTGCGCCTGTCACCGGCTGCGGGGCAGTTCCTGTTTGTCGACAACACGGTGATGGCGGCGGCGCTGGCGGCCGAAGGGGTCGGGCTGGCGCTGGCGCGGGCGCCTGCCAGCGATACGCTGATGGCGCGGCATGGTCTGGTGCGCTGCCTGCCCGGGGTCGAGTCGGCGGGGCTGGAGCGCTATCACCTTGTCTGCGAGGATCGCGCGCGGCTACGCGAGCCCGCCCGCCACTTCCGGTCGTGGCTACTGGATCACCTGCGGGTGGCGCCGGATCAGGCGCCCAGCCGCGCGCGGAAATAGGTTTCGACCCGCGCATAGGCCGGTTCGTGGAAATGCAGCGTAAGAAGGGAATGCCGGTTGCCGGGGTATTCGACCGTTTCCAGCCCGTCGTCAAACGCAGTTTCTAGGTTCCGCATCAGCCTTGCGGGGGCCATCTTGTCGTCGCGGTAGCGCATGGCCAGGGCTGGCCCCTTGGCGGACATGCCCGCACGGGCACCGGAAATGTCGGCCTCGCTCATAGGCAGTGCGTCGCCCCCGAAAACGGGCAGGGCCGGCTGGCTGGCCACAGCACCCAGAACGGCGTCATCGGCCATCAGCGTCAGGGCGAAACTGCCTGTCAGGCACATGCCGATCACGCCGATGCCGCTCCTGCCCTCGCGTTCGCGGATATGGCGGGCAAGGGCGCGCATCCACGTGGCAACCGGGCTTTGTCGACCCCTGAGAAACATGTTGAACTCGCGACGGACACAGAACAGGCGGACGGCGTTGGTTACAAGGGTGGTCTTGCCGAAGGTTCCGAAGAAATGTGGCAGGTAGACGGTGAACCCCGCCGCGATCAGACGGTCGGCCAGTGCCAGTGTCTCGGGGCCTATACCGGGCAGTTCCTGCAACAGCAGGATGGGCGGACCGGAGCCTTTGACATGCACGCTGTGTCGGGCCTCGCGCCCGCTGTCCAACGGGGCGGCGAAGGTGAAACACTCATCCGGGTTCCAGCTGCACATGCGCGCTTATAAGCCTTTTGCGTGCACAAATCCACGCGCTTGAGCGTGGTACCACTGGTGTAGGGCTCAGAGGCGCACTCTGCGGTATCGCCGGGCGACTGGACAAGCCGTGGGCACAGGCTAGTCTCGGGTGAAGCAGAATGCGGGCGAAGGGGAAAGCAATGGAAAAATTCGGCAAAAGCCAGCCGGTTACGCGGATCGAGGACCAACGCTTTCTGACCGGCCAGGGCCGGTATGTCGACGACCTGGTTCCGGGTGACGCGCTGGTGGCGATGTTCTTTCGCTCGCCGGTGGCACATGGTGAAATCCTCGATCTGGACCTGGGCGCGTCGCGCGAGATGCCGGGCGTGCATCTGGTGCTGACACTGGCCGATCTCGAAGCGGCAGGGGTCAAGGTGGGGCTGAGCGGCACCACCATGGCCAATCGCGATGGTAGTCAGGGGGCAGCGCCGGAACGACCGATGCTGGCGCGCAATCACGTGCGCTTCGTCGGCGAGGCGGTGGCGATGGTGGTGGCCGAAACCGCCGATCAGGCCCGCGACGCGATCGAAGCGATGGGCATGGATATCCGCGACCTTCCGGTAATAACCGACGTGGGCCCGGGCGGCCCGGCGATCCACGCGGAGGCTCCCGAGAATCGTGCCTTTGATTGGGGGCTGGGCGACGAGGCCGCAACCGAGGCGGCCTTTGCCAGCGCCACACATGTGGTCGGGTTGCAGGTCGACGACAACCGGGTCATCACCAACTCGATGGAGCCGCGCGGCTGTTACGCCGAGATGGTCGAGGGGCGACTGCATTTCGCCTATGGCGGCCAGGGTGTCTGGGGGATGAAGGCGCAACTGGTCGAGAAGCTGGGCATCGCATCCGAGGATGTGCGGGTGACTACCCCCGATGTGGGGGGTGGGTTCGGCATGAAGGCGATGCCATACCCCGAATATTTCACCGTCGCCCATGCGGCACGGGTGCTGAACCGACCGGTGCGCTGGATGTCGGACCGGACCGAGGCGATGCTGAGTGACAATCATGGTCGCGACCTGACCTCGCTGGCGGAACTGGCCTTTGACGCCGATCTGCGCATCACCGCCTACCGGGTGCGCACCCGCTGCAACCTGGGCGCCTATAACAGCCATTTCGGCCAAGCGATCCAGACTCAGCTGTTCTCGCGCGTGTTGACCGGGGTCTATGACATCCAGACCGCCTGGTTGCAGGTCGAGGGGTACTACACCAATACCACCCAGGTAGATGCCTATCGCGGGGCGGGGCGGCCCGAGGCGATCTATGTGCTGGAAAGGGTCATGGATCGGGCCGCACGCGAGTTGGGTGTCACCCCCTGGGAGATCCGGCGCCGCAACTTCATCCGGACCGAGGCGTTCCCCTACAAGACCGCGACGGGCGAGACCTATGACGTGGGTGATTTCGACCGCTTGCTGCGGCTCGCCGAGGCCGAGGCGCAGGGCTTTGCGGCACGTCGCGAGGCCGATGCCCAGTCAGGTCTGCTGCGCGGGATCGGAGTGTGTTACTATATCGAAAGCATTCTGGGCGATCCTTCCGAAGGCGCGGAGATCGCTTTCAACGAGGATGACACCGTGGACCTGATGGTCGGCACCCAATCGAACGGACAGGGGCACGAGACTGTCTATGCTCGATTTCTGGCCGACCAAACCGGGCTGCCGATGGACCGAATCCGGGTGGTGCAGGGCGACAGCGACCGCATCGCGCAGGGCGGCGGTACCGGCGGCTCGCGTTCGGTCACGGTGCAAAGCAATGCAACTTTGGCCACAGTTGAACGCATGGTTGCCGCATTCACGCCCTTTCTCGCGGGCAAGATGGGGGTTGAGGAGAGCGAGGTGACATTTGACGACGAAACCTTTCGGGCGCCGGGCTCCAATCTGACGCCCTCGATGCTGGAGGCCGCTGCGATGGCACGGGCCGACGGGCGCAATGACCTTCTGCGCCATGCCGCGCGGGCCAAACTGCCGGGTCGGTCCTATCCCAACGGCGCTCATCTTGCCGAGATCGTGATCGACCCGGAAACCGGTCATGCCCAGGTGGACCGTTACCGGGTCTGGGACGATTTCGGGAACCTGATCAATCCCTTGCTCGCCGAAGGACAGGTGCACGGGGGAGTCGCGCAGGGGATCGGTCAGGCGCTTTGCGAACATGTCGTGCATGACGACGAGGGGCAGCTGCTCACGGCAACGTTCATGGACTATGCCTTGCCACGCGCAAGCGAGGTTCCCATCATCGGGTTTACCTCGGTGCCGGTGCCGTCGACAGCCAACCCGATGGGGATGAAAGGCTGTGGCGAGGCCGGTACGGTCGGCGCATTGGCCGCGATTGCGAACGCGGTGCAGGATGCGATCTGGGATCGGGGGGTGAGGCAGGCGGATATGCCCTTTACCCCCCTCAGGCTATGGGAAATGCTGAATGCTGAACCTGTCGCGGCTGAGTAGGAAGCTACTGGGATGGCTGGGGCGGCCGCTCAGCGCCGCCCATTCAGGCGAGGTACGCCAGCGCGGACCGCAAACCCATGTGATCATCCTCGACGGGACCATGTCGACGTTGGAGCCGGGGCGCGAGACCCATGCGGGCCAGACCTATCGGCTGATGTGCGAGATGGGGGCGCAGGTTTCGGTCTTCTACGAGGCGGGTGTGCAATGGACCAGCTGGCGCACGACGCCGGACGTGATGATGGGCCGAGGGCTGAACCGCCAGATCCGCCGGGCCTACGGATATCTTGCGTCGCGCTATCGGCCTGGCGACCGGATCTTTCTGCTGGGATATTCACGCGGCGCCTATGCGGTGCGCAGTCTGGCCGGGGTGATCGACATGGTGGGACTGTTGAAGGCCGAACATGCCACGGTGCGCAATATCCGGCAAGCCTATCGCCATTATGAATGCGACGTCCAGGGACCGCATGCGCAGGTGTTTCGCGATCTCTATTGCCACCACGACGTGATGATCGAAATGGTCGGGGTCTGGGACACGGTCAAGGCGCTGGGCTTGCGGCTGCCGGTGCTGTGGCGCCTGTCGGAACAGCGGCACGCCTTTCACAGCCACCATCTGGGCCGTAGCGTGCGCCATGGCTATCATGCGCTGGCGCTGAACGAGACGCGCGACGTATTCGAGCCGATCCTGTGGGACTGCAAGCCCGAATTCCGTGGCCATGTGGAGCAGGTCTGGTTCCGTGGCACGCATGGTGATGTGGGCGGGCAGTTGGGCGGGGATGAGCGCGCCCGGCCTCTGGCCAATCTCTCGCTTGTCTGGATGCTGGAGCGGGCCGAGAACCTTGGCCTGCCGCTGCCCGAGGGCTGGCGCGCGCGCTTTCCCACCGATCCCAACGCGCCTTCGGTCGGAACATGGAACGGGTGGGGCAAGATATTTTTGCTGCGCTCGGCCCGCGCCGTCGGCAAGGACCCCAGCGAGCGGTTGCATGAAAGCGTAACCGGCGACGCGCTGCCCGCCGGCCTGCCGGCCCCCTACCTGCGCTCACGCAGTTACGGCTAAGCGGGCCGCTGCCAGATTGCGCGCCTGCGGCGCAAGACGATATCTCGGCGGCGTGCCGCCGCCTCGGGCGGGTGATCGTTGTGAGGTCGCGCAATGCGTGCCGGTCGGCAACGGGTTGAGAGGTGGGATGCCTCCGGCGGGAGTATTTTCGGCGGAATGAAAAGGCGGGGGTGCCGCTTCTTTCTGGTCGCAAATACGCGACATCAACCGCGCGGGATATTCAGGACGATGCAGGTGGTCGAGCCTGTGGCATAAAGGCGGTCGTCCTCGACGCCCCTGATCTCGCCATGGGCGACGCCGGTGGAGCGGCCGACATGGTCGGCGATCCCGATACACTCGACCTCGGTCCCGGTCGGGATCGAACGGATGATGTTGATCTTGTATTCCAGCGTTGTATAGGCCGCGCCCTTTGGCACCATCGTCTGCACCGCGCAGGCCATGGCGCTGTCGAGCAGGGTGCCGTACCAGCCGCCATGCACGGCGCCGAGCGGGTTGCAGACGTCGAAACTGGGCGTGCCGCGAAAGGCGACGCGGCCTTTCGCGACCGCGTGCAGGTGATACCCCATGGTGCGCGCGATGGGCGGGGCGGGCAGGCGGCCATCGAGGATGCCCTGCATGAAATCGAGCCCCGACATATTGGCCATGTCGGCCGGTCCCAGCAGCTCTTCGGGTCCGTTGGCGAAAGTCATGGCGCGTTCCTCCGGGTCAAGGTCGGAGGAACGCTAGCAGGGGCCGCAGGATGCTCAACCGTTACGCAACGTTCTGGAGCGCCACCTTGTGGGTGACGCCAAGCGCGTGGCAGACATCGCGGGTCAGTTCGGGGCGGTTCAGCGTGTAAAAATGCAGCTTGTCGACGCCGCCCTCGATCAGGTCCGAGCAGAGTTCGGTGCAGATGGCGGTGGCCAGCAGATCCTCGCGCCCGTCGCGGGTGGCCTTGTCAAAGGCGTCCTCGACCCAGGCAGGGATATGGGTGCCGCAACGACGGGCGAAGTTGCGAGCGCCCTTCCAGTTCTCGATCGGCAGGATGCCGGGCGTGATCTGCTTGTCGATACCCGCCTTGGCGCAGGCGTCGCGGAAGCGGAAGAAGGTGTCCGCCTCGAAGAAGAACTGTGTCAGCGCCTCATCCGCTCCTGCGTCCAGCTTGGCCTTCAACCAGTCGATATCGGCCTGGGCGCTGGCGGCTTCGGGGTGGATGTCCGGATAGGCGCCGACCCTGATGGCGAATTTGCCGGTTTCGGCCAGGGCCTGGATCAACTCCACCGAATTGGCAAAACCGCCGGGGTGCGGCGTGAAGCGGCCCGCGCCCTGGGGCGGGTCGCCACGCAGGGCGACGATGTCGGTTACACCGGCCTGTGCAAAACTGTCGGCAATGGCCAGCGTTTCCTCGCGGCTGGCCTGCACGCAGGTCAGGTGGGCCGCCACGTTGAGGCCCGAGGATTTGTGCAGCGTGGCGACCGCGTCGCGGGTCAGTTCGCGGGTGGTGCCGCCGGCGCCATAGGTGACCGAGACGAAGCGGGGGGCCAGCGGTGCCAGCACCTGCACCGTATCCCAGAGCCGGAACGAGGCTTCGAGGTTTTTCGGCGGGAAGAATTCGAAGGAGATCTGGGGGGTGGTCATTTGGGCGGTCATCCTGCGCAAGGGGCGGTGTTTCGCCTCTTGTCGCACCCGCAGCATTGTGAGACAACTTCATAATACTCAAGAACAACATGAGTGATACTATAGGATGCATATCGAATTCCGGCATTTGCGGACCATCAAGGCGATCCATGAATGCGGCGGGCTGGCCCGCGCTGCCGATCAGCTGAACATCACCCAGTCGGCTCTGAGCCATCAGATCAAGGGGTTGGAGGATCAGGCGGGGGTGGAGCTGTTCGTGCGGCGGTCGAAGCCGATGAAACTGTCGGCGGCGGGGATGCGCCTGCTCAGGCTGGCCGAGCAGATCTTGCCGCAGGTGGAGGCGATGCAGGCCGAGTTCTCGTCTTTGCGCGACGGGCGATCGGGGCGAATGCATATCGCCATCGAATGCCATGCCTGTTTCGAATGGCTGTTTCCGGTGCTGGAGGCCTTTCGCAAGAGCTGGCCGGATGTGGATGTGGATATCCGCCCCGGGCTGGCGTTTGATGCGCTGCCGGCGCTGCAAAAGGAAGAGGTGGATCTGGTGGTCTCCTCGGACCCCGAGGAGATACCTGGCGTCGAGTTCGTGGAACTTTTCGATTACAACGCGGTGTTTGTCGCGGCCTCGACCCATCCTCTGGCGTCGAAGCCATGGATCGAGGCCGAGGATTTCCGGGGTGAGACGCTGATCACCTATCCGGTGGAACGGTCGCGGCTGGATGTGTTCAGCCAGTTGCTGATCCCGGCCAAGGTGGAACCAGCGCAGGTGCGTCAGGCCGAGCTGACGGCGGTGATTCTGCTGTTGGTGGCGTCGAACCGGGGGGTATCGGTCCTGCCCGATTGGGTGGTGCGCGAAGTGAAATACAGCTCGGACTACGTGACGCGGCCCTTGACCGAGACGGGGATCACCCGGCGGCTTTATGCGGCGGTGCGCAGCGAGGACCTGGAAAAACCGTTTGTGCGGGAACTGGTCGGGCTTGCCCGGACCGAGGCGCGCAAATTGCAAAACCAATAGAGGGGCCTTGTCTTGGACAAGGCCCCGGTTGACGCGTCCAGTTCAGCACTTGCCGAAGCATTGATGCACAATCTGCATGCCCAGGGCCGAGATCGTGACGCAGACACCGGTCGGGATGCCGATGGTCGTGCAGATCTTCAGGCATGCCTTTGCCGCGGTTCCGTTCGGCACCGAAACCGGGATCGGAAAGCAGATTTTCTTGTCGATGATCGGCAGGTGCAGACAGACCTTGTGGTCTTCGACCGTGACCGAGATGCAGGTTTCGCCCAGCACCAGCGGCGAGGCGTGCAGCATGGCATCGGACGGTCCCATCGCCTTGAGATTGACGGTGTCGTGATGGGCTTTGCCGGCGTCGATCAGGCCCTGAATATCTTCCTGGGAAAACTCGTGATAGGTGGTCATGTTCTTCCTCCTGTTCCGGGCGGAAAACGCAGGCGCCGCCGCCCTAATATGATTGAGCGTTAGACTTTCAAACTCGCTCAAATCTCGATGCGAGCAGGATCAGGCTGACAGGAAAAAGAGTTCAGGTATGTGATCGACATCACATCTTAGAGTAGAGAATCACTCGAAATTGCAATTTATGGATGCTGTGCTTCACAGCTTTCGAACCGAAAAGCGAAGCGCAGCCAGGTCCGGATCAGATCAGCTTGACGATCTGCTTGCCTGTATTGCCGCCTCGCAGCATGGACATGAAGGCGGCAGGCGCGTTTTCCAGCCCTTCGGCCACGTCCTCGAGATAGCGGATCTCACCGGTGGCCAGTTTCGGTGCGACTTCGGTCAGGAAGGCAGGGTAGCGGTCGAAATGGTTCGAGATGATGAAGCCGTTCACGGAAAGGAACTTCACCAGGATCGAGCGCCAGATTGCCGGGCCGGTCAGCCCGGGGTCCGACGCGCCAGCGCCCAAGCCACCGGCATTGTACCAGCTGATCATGCCGCAGATCGGGATGCGGCCGAAATTGTTCATCAGCGGCAGCACCGCTTCCAGCACCTTGCCGCCGACATTCTCGAAATAGATGTCGACCCCGTCCGGGCATTCTGCGGCCAGCGCCCGTCGCAGATCCGCTGCCGTCTCAAAAGCGCGGTGATCCAGGCAGGCGTCAAAGCCAAATGTCTCGGTGGCGATGCGGCATTTGTCGGCGCCTCCTGCGACGCCCACGGTGCGCAGCCCGGCCAGGCGCGCGACCTGACCCACCATCGAGCCCACCGGCCCGGTGGCCGCGGCCACCACCAGCGTTTCACCGGCCTTGGGCCGACCATGTTCCAGCAACCCGAACCAGCCGGTGAACCCCGGCATGCCCAGCACGCCCAGCGCGGTGGTGATCGGCATCACCTTGGGGTCGATCTTGCGCAGCATCTTGCCCGGTTGCACGCCGTGTGTCGCCCAGCCGAACATGCCAAAGGCGAAGTCGCCCGGCCCAAACCTCGGATCGTTCGAGGCAATCACCTCGCCCACGCCACCGGCCTCCATCGTGCCGCCGATGGGCACCGGCGCGGCATAGGATTTGGCATCGTCCATCCGACCCCGCATATAGGGGTCCAGCGACATGTAATGCACCCGCACCAGCACCTCGCTGGGGCCGGGAGTGGGAATGGGCGCTTCTTCAAATGAGAAATTGGCGGCCTCGGGCGCGCCGGTCGGGCGGCTGGCGAGGGCGATGCGGTACATGCGGTCGGTCATGGAGATGCTCCTTTGTTCGGAAACAGTCTAAAGTGCTGCTCGCGGGCTGCAAACCGTGCCGAGCCGATGACGCGGCGCCATGCACCGGTATGGCAACCGCCTTGCACAGAGAGCCCCTTGGCAAGTCGCGCCCGCGCGAGTATACGCGCGGCTTGACCGAACAGGAGCTCCCCCGATGATTGGCAGTGCGAACCTCAACATCATGATCAAGGCCGCCCGCAAGGCAGGCCGGTCGCTGGTGAAGGATTTCCGCGAGGTCGAGAACCTGCAAGTGTCGATGAAGGGCGCGGGCGATTTCGTGTCCAAGGCCGATATCGCCGCCGAGAATATTCTCAAGGAAGAGCTGCGCAATGCCCGCCCGACCTATGGCTGGGTGGCCGAAGAGGGCGGCTCGGAAGAGGGCGAAGACCCGACTCGGCGCTGGATCGTCGATCCGCTGGACGGCACCACCAACTTCCTGCACGGACTGCCGCATTGGGCGATCTCCATAGCGCTCGAGCACAAGGGCAAGGTTGTCGCCGGTGTCATCTATGACGCCGCCAAGGACGAGATGTTCTTTGCCGAAAAGGGCGAAGGCGCCTGGATGAACGATCAGCGTATCCGGGTGTCGGGTCGCCACCGGATGATCGAGTCGATCTTTGCAACTGGTCTGCCGTTTGGTGGGCGCGCTGACCTGCCGATGACCCTGCAGGATCTGGCTCGGCTGATGCCGGTCTGCGCCGGTGTACGGCGCTGGGGTTCGGCGGCGCTCGACATGGCTTATGTGGCGGCGGGCCGCTACGAGGGGTTCTGGGAGCGGCGCCTGAATGCCTGGGACATGGCCGCGGGCATCATCATCGTCAAGGAAGCAGGCGGCTTGGTCGAGGCGCTTGATCCCGAAATCTCGATCCTCGACAGCGGCGAAGTGATCTGCGCAAACGGCGACATATTCGATCCCTTTGCCAAGGTGATCCGCGGCTAAGCCGCGGCCGAGATTTTTCGTCGAAAAATCTTGCACCCGGCCAAGGGCCGGGTTTTTGCGTTCGTGGCGCTCACCTGCGCGGTATCTTGGGGATCCGGCTGGGTGACAGGCGGTACTTCTGCTCGGGATGCGGCGGGTGGCCCTCGGTACGCTGCCAGAATCCGCGCCCGCCACGCTTCAGCCAAAGCGGTAGCGTCAGAACCAACCCCACCGCAAACCCGCCCGTATGCGCCCAATAGGCGACGCCGCCGGTATCGGGATCGGAACTGAACCCGCCCAGGAACTGGAACCCCAGCCAGGCGCCCAGCATCACAAAGGCGGGGATCGTGAAAATGCGGAAATAGACGAACAGGATCAGCAGGATATCGACGCGCGCACGGGGAAACAGCAGCAGATAGCCCCCCATCACCCCGGCAATCGCGCCCGAGGCGCCGATGGTCGGCACCATCGACCCCGGCCCGCTCAGAACATGAATCAGCCCGGCCCCAATCCCTGCGGCCAGGTAGAACAAGGCAAAGCCCAGATGGCCCATCTCGTCTTCGAGATTGTCGCCGAAGATCCACAGAAACAGCATGTTGCCACCCAGATGCATCCAGCCGCCATGCAGAAAGGTCGAGGTGACCAGGTTCAGCCATCCGTCGCCGTTCGAGATCCGGGCGGGGATGATTGCATAGTCATAGTAAAACCGGCCGACCAGCCGGGGATCCTCCATGATGCCCAGAGTGGCCAGAAAGATCCCGATATTGGCCGCCAGCAGCAGGTAGACGACATAGGGCGTTCGGCCCGAGGGGTTGTGATCGCGGATCGGAAACATCCCGCGACGCTGCGGTCAAACGCGGCGGAGGTCAAGGGGCGCCGGGTGCGCCGCGTCCGCGGCGCGCCCGGCCCAACTGCCGCGGATCGCAAGATCCGGCGGCAGGCGGGAGGCTCCCTGCCTTAGCCCATACCGCCCAGCAGCGCGGCATTGCCGCCCGCCGCGGTGGTATCGACGCAGACATGGCGCTCGGCCAGAACACGGGCGCGGTCGGGCAGGCCGGGGAGCAGCGGCAGGATCGGGCCGGGCCGGCGCGACAGGGCCAGTTCATAGGCGCGCGCGGTCTCTTCGTCACCCCACCAGAACACGCCCGAGATGTCCTCTACCGTCTCCAGTGCTTCGGCGTTCAGCGAACCGATGGCGCGGATGGCGGTACCCCCCAGTGCCTCGACTGCCTGCGCCTGCGCTGCGACCGCTTCTGCCGTGGGGCCAAGGCACAAGAGCGGCGGACGCGCCATCTCACTCAACCGGTTCGACTCGCCGGTCGGGCCGGGCAGGCTCAGTGTTCGCAGCGGCGCGGGCGTGCCGGTCGCGCGGGGCAGGGTGGCCATGGGCGTGGCCCAGTCGGCCGCCGCCTGCTGCCGATCCGGCGCACAGAAGCGCGCCATGTAGTTCGGGCCACCCGCCTTGGGGCCGGTGCCCGACAGACCCTCGCCGCCAAAGGGCTGGCTGCCGACGATGGCGCCGATCTGGTTGCGGTTGACATAGATATTGCCCGCATGCACCGCCTCGGTCACATGCTGTACCCGGTCGTCGATCCGGGTTTGCAGGCCAAAGGTCAGACCATAGCCGGTGGCGTTGATCGCGTCGATCACCTGGTCCAGTTCGTCCGAACGGAAGGTGGCCACATGCAGTACGGGGCCGAAAATTTCGCGCTCCAGCGCCCCGATGCCTGTGACCTTGATCAGGGTCGGGGCCACGAATGTGCCCTCGGGCGGCAGGGACAGTTCCTTCAGTACCCGTCCCTCGGCCCGAGCGCGCGCCACATGGTCCGCGATGGTCTGGCGCGCGGCCTCGTCGATTACCGGACCGCTGTCGGTCGACAGCGCCCAGGGGTTGCCCAGGCCCAGCGCGTCCATCGCGCCCTTGAGCATGGTCAGCACATCCTCGGCGATATCCTCTTGCAAGTAGAGGCAGCGCAGCGCCGAACAGCGTTGGCCCGCCGACTGGAACGCGCTTTCGATCACCGCCTGCACCGCCTGTTCCGGCAGCGCGGTTGAATCGACGATCATCGCATTGAGCCCGCCAGTTTCCGCGATCAGCGGCGTGCCCGGGCGCATATGTGCTGCCATGGCGGCGCGGATCTTCTGCGCGGTTGCGGTCGAGCCGGTGAAGGCCACGCCCGAAACCCGCGCATCCGAGGTCAGCGCCGCCCCCACCGCCGGACCACCCGGCAAGAGTTGCAGCGCATCGCGCGGCACCCCGGCCTCGTGCAGCAACTCTACCGCGCGATGGGCGATCAGCGGGGTCTGCGGCGCGGGCTTGGCCAGCACCGCGTTGCCGGTGGCCAGCGCCGCCGCGATCTGGCCCGAGAAGATGGCCAGCGGAAAGTTCCACGGGCTGATGCAGGTGAAAATGCCCGCAGGCGCCGCATCGGGGATATTGGCCGCGTAATAGCGCATGAAGTCCACCGCCTCGCGCAGCTCGGCCACCGCGTCCATCAGGGTCTTGCCCGCCTCGCGATGCAACAGCGCAAACAGCTCGCCATAATGCGCCTCGTAAAGGTCGGCGGCGCGGTTCAGCACGGCGGCGCGCTCGGCCGCCGGGGCCTGCCAGGGCTGGGCGCGGGCCAGCGCCAGTTCGGCATCCGCCGCACTTGCGGGGGCCACGCTGCCGGGCACGTCATGCGGATCGGCGGGATTGACCACGGCCTCCTCGGCCTCGGGCGAGGCCTCCTCGGCCAGCAGCGGTCCGGCCTGCCAGCGATGGTTGCGGAACGGATCGCGTGCCGCGTCGATCGCATCCAGCGTGGGCTGGTGGCCGAGGTCAAAGCCTTTCGAGTTCGGGCGTTCGGGCGCAAACAGCTCCGGGCCGCGCTTCAGTGGCTTGGCTGGGGCCTTGACCGTCTCGAACGGATCGGCGGCCACCACCTCGGGCGGCACATTCTCGTCCACGATCTGGTTGACGAAAGAGCTGTTGGCGCCGTTCTCCAGCAGGCGCCGCACCAGATAGGCCAACAGGTCGCGATGCGCGCCCACCGGCGCATAGATGCGGCAGCGGGTCTTGTTGGCGGTCAGAACGAGGTTATGCAGCGTCTCGCCCATGCCGTGCAGGCGCTGGAATTCATAGGGCTGGCCATCCCGCGCCATATGCAGGATCGCGGCGACCGTATGGGCGTTATGGGTGGCGAATTGCGGATAGATCCGGTCGGTCATGCCCAACAGCTTGCGCGCATTGGCGATGTAAGAGACATCGGTCACCGCCTTTTGCGTAAAGACCGGGAAGCCGTCGACCCCCGCCACCTGGGCGCGCTTCACCTCGGTGTCCCAATAGGCGCCCTTGACCAGCCGCACCATCAGGCGTCGGTCATGGCGCTGCGCCATCTCGTAGAGCGTGTCGATCACCAGCCCGGCGCGCGGGCCATAGGCCTGTACCACGATGCCGAACCCGTCCCAGCCTTTGAGCGCCGGTTCCGCCATCACCGCCTCGATCACCTGCAAGGACAGCGCCAGCCGGTTGGCCTCTTCGGCGTCCACGTTCAGACCCATTCCGGCTGCCTTCGCCAAAAGCGCCAGCGCCCGCAGGCGCGGCACCAGCTCGTCCATGACGCGGGCCTCCTGCGCCAACTCATAGCGCGGATGCAGCGCCGACAGCTTGACCGAGATGCCCGGATTGGCGCGGATATCACCATGGGTACAAGCCTCGGCAATCGCGGCAATGGCGCGGGAATAGCTCAGGTGATAGCGCGCGGCATCCGCCTCGGTGCGCGCGGCCTCGCCCAGCATGTCATAGGAATAGGTATAGCCCTTGGCCTCCATCCCCTGCGCCCGTTTCATCGCCGCCTGGATGGATTCGCCCAGCACGAACTGGCGGCCCATCTCCTTCATCGCGCGGGAAACGGCGGTGCGGATCACAGGCTCGCCCAGCCGCTTGATGGCGCCACGCAGCGCGCCCACGGGGCTTGCCTTGCGCTCGTCCAGCACCTTGCCGGTCAGCATTAGCGCCCAGGTCGAGGCATTGACCAGCGAAGACGAGGAATGCCCCAGATGCTTGCCCCAGTCCGACGGCGCGATCTTGTCCTCGATCAGCGCGTCGATGGTGTCGGCATCGGGCACGCGCAACAGCGCCTCGGCCAGGCACATCAGCGCGATGCCCTCGTCGGTGGACAGGCCATATTCGGCCAGGAACACTTCCATCATGCCCGGCGCGGTGCTGGCGCGGATATCGCGCACCAGCCCGGCGGCCGCGGCGCTGATCGCGGCGCGATCCTCCGGGCTCAGCGCCGCTTGCGCAACCAGCGCGTCGAGCAGCGCCGATTGGTCGGCATAGGTGAAAGTGTCGATTTGGGTGCGCAGGGCGTGGGTCATAATGCCTCCGGGTCAGTTGGCGCATGATACATCGCAACTGCAGGTTCATTCGCCTGATTTTTGTGATAACGCAGTCCAAATCACCAAAGATGTGGGTAAATGCGATGCAAACGGACTTTCCTAACCTCGACCGGCACGACCGGGCGATTCTGGCCGAGCTAGCCGCCGACGGGCGGATGTCGGTCGCCGACCTTGCCCGCCGCATCGGCCTGTCGAAATCGCCGACCCAGGCGCGGGTCAAACGGCTTGAGGCCGAAGGCATCATCACCGGCTATCGCGCGATGGTCGATCCCATTCGGCTGGGACTTGACCATGTGGCCTTTGTCGAGGTGCGCCTGAGCGACACCCGAGAAAAGGCGCTGGCCGAATTCAACGCCGCCGTGCGCCGCATCGGCGAGGTCGAACAGGCCCATATGATCGCGTCGAATTTTGACTATCTGCTCAAGGTGCGGACGCATTCGATGACCGAATACCGAACCGTATTGGCCGAGCGCATTTCGTCGTTGCCGCATGTTTCCAGTACCTCGACCTTTGTTGCGATGGAGGCGGTGAAGGAACCCGGAATGCTGGGCGCGCTCGAAAGCGTTACTTGACGCGAGGCCCGTTTGCGTCAGCATTGGCATATGAGACATCTTGCCCTTGCCTGTTTCCTGCTCGTCCCCGGTGCCGCACTGGCGTCGGAATGCCCCGCTGCACCAGACAACTCCGAGCAAATCGCGCATCTGATCGAAGACATCCGCGTTGCGCCCAACGAAATGCATGCGCGCACCATATCGAACCAAATGTGGGAGCTATGGGCTGACGCGCCGGACGAGGTCGCCCAAGCGATCCTCGACAACGGCATGTCGCGCCGCAGGGCCTGGGACCTGCTGGGAGCATTGAACGAGTTCGACCGGCTGGTCGACTACTGTCCCGACTATGCCGAGGGCTATAATCAACGAGCTTTTGTCCAATACCTGCGGCAGAACTATGCCGCCGCGCTGCCCGATCTCGACAAGGCGCTGGCCCTGTCTCCGAACCACGTGGCCGCGATGAGCGGCCGGGCGCTGACGCTGATGGGCCTGGGACGCCTGGACGAGGCGCGCATGGCCCTGGCCGAAGCGCTCAAACTCAATCCCTGGTTGCCAGAGCGTGGACTTGTTGCACCCGGAGGCGCCCTGGAGCCCAAGGGTCAGGACATCTGAGCACGGCGAATCTTCACTTTTTTTGCCAGTCGTGATCTGCGTCACATTGAGATTGGCCCTCTATCTGATTAGAGGGAGAAGGATCCGGTTGGGGCCGGTGGTTGATTTGAGTTCGTTACGAGTTGCAGGGCCTTGGCCTTGCTGTTTTTCCAGAGTTTGTTATCGAGTTCCACCTGGACCTGACGGCCGGCAGAAATGCCGGCCTCCCCTTCCGGATTCACGAGATGCGGGCGTGGTGGAATGGTAGACACATGGCACTTAAAATGCCTGGGCCGTATAGGCCGTGCCGGTTCAAATCCGGCCGCCCGTACCATCAAGTCATCTTCCCTTGTGGGGCAAGAATGGCGCACAATCCGGGCCTTGACGCCACCGGATGCATGTCTTAGCTATCCCCTTGCTGAGCGGGCGTCGTATACTGGCTATTACCTCAGCCTTCCAAGCTGATGAAGCGGGTTCGATTCCCGCCGCCCGCTCCAACACATCAGCACCGACATATCCGTCCGATTGCGTCATTTGGACCTTTTTACAGGGTCCGGGCACGCAGATTGCTTGACCCTGCCTGGTCGCGCCTCCATGAAGCTGAACCTAGCCCGGGTTTCCGGGCGCATCCGGATCAATGGCAGGATATCGCAACGCATGGCTCGCAGACCCACCGCCCCCGTCGCCAGCGAAGAGCGCGCAGGCTCGAAGAAGGTTGGCGTGCTGTCCGCGCTCTGGCCGTTCATGAAGCCCTACAAGTTGCTGATGGCGGGCGCGCTGATGGCGCTGGTGCTGACGGCGAGCATGTCGCTGGCCCTGCCGTTGGCGGTACGCCGGGTGGTCGATAATTTCCGCATCGAAAATGGCGACTTGCTGGATGTGTATTTCCTGGCCGCGCTGGGTATTGCCGGGGTACTGGCGCTGGGCACCGGCATCCGTTACGCGCTGGTCACCCGGCTGGGCGAACGCGTGGTGGCCGATATCCGCAAGGCGGTGTTCGACCGGGTGATCGGAATGAGCCCGGAATTCTTCGAACGCATCATGACCGGCGAGGTGTTGAGCCGGATCACCACCGATACCACGCTGATCCAATCGGTGCTGGGATCCTCGGCCTCGATCGCGCTGCGCAACATGCTGCTGTTTGCGGGCGGCCTGGTGCTGATGCTGCTGACCTCGGCCAAGCTGACGGGGCTGGTGCTGCTGCTGGTGCCTGCGGTGCTGGTACCGATTCTTGTGCTGGGCCGCCGTCTGCGCGCCATCAGCCGCGAGAATCAGGACTGGATCGCGGCCAGTTCCGGCAACGCGGGCGAGGCGCTGGGCGCGGTGCAGACGGTGCAATCCTATACCAACGAGATCGCCAGCCGGGCAGCATTCGCCGAGGTGACCGAAACTGCCTATGATGTCTCGCGCCGCCGGATCGCCACGCGCGCGGTGCTGACCGTGATCGTGATCTTTCTGGTGTTCTCGGGCATTGTGGGCGTGCTCTGGATGGGCGCCAATGACGTGCGTGCCGGTGTGATGACCGAAGGCACGCTTATTCAGTTCGTGATCTATTCGGTGATCATGGCCGGTGCGGTGGCCGCGCTCTCCGAGATCTGGAGCGAGTTGCAACGTGCTGCCGGCGCGACCGAACGTCTGGTCGAACTGCTCAATGCCGAAGATACGGTGAATGATCCTGTGGCTCCAGCGACGCTGAACACGCCGGTACGGGGCGAAATCACCTTTGACAACGTGACCTTCCGTTATCCGGCACGGCCGGATCAGGTGGCGCTTGATGGCATGAGCCTGACCGTGCAGCCGGGTGAAACGGTGGCCTTTGTCGGCCCCTCGGGCGCCGGCAAGACCACGGTGATCCAGTTGATCCAGCGGTTCTATGACCCGCAATCGGGCCGGGTACTGCTGGACGGGCAGGACCTGACGACACTGGCGCGGCCCGCATTCCGCCGCCATATGGCGCTGGTGCCGCAGGATCCGATGATCTTTGCCGCCTCGGCGCGGGAGAACATCCGTTTTGGTCGCCCCTCGGCCACCGACGCCGAGGTCGAGGAAGCCGCCCGCGCAGCCGCGGCGCATGAATTCATCGCGGCCCTGCCCGAAGGTTATGACAGTTTCGTCGGTGAACGCGGCGTGATGTTGTCGGGTGGCCAGAAGCAACGCATCGCCATCGCCCGCGCCATCCTGCGCGACGCGCCTGTTCTGCTCCTGGACGAGGCGACCTCGGCGCTGGATGCCGAAAGCGAGCGCGCGGTTCAGCAGGCGGTGGAACGGCTGAGCGCCGATCGCACCACGCTGATCGTGGCCCACCGGCTGGCCACGGTGAAAAAGGCCGATCGCATCGTGGTGCTGGAAGAAGGTCGCATCGTCGCCCAGGGCACCCATGACGAACTGGTGACCGGCGGCGGGCTCTATGCCCGTTTGGCACGGCTTCAATTCACCGATGGGCTGGCGGCGGAATAATTCCCCTTATTCCCAACTCTGCGCGGGCGCATCCTTGGAACCAGTTGGAACCGAAGGAGAGCGGGCATGGGTCTGTGGAGCTTTGTGAAGGATAGCGGCAAGAAGCT
Organism: Ruegeria sp. YKSF070; assembly: GCF_059612725.1. Classification (NCBI taxonomy): domain Bacteria; kingdom Pseudomonadati; phylum Pseudomonadota; class Alphaproteobacteria; order Rhodobacterales; family Roseobacteraceae; genus Ruegeria; species Ruegeria sp. YKSF070. The sequence goes on from NZ_JBXWRD010000006.1 coordinate 89,249, forward strand.
TTTTGGCGGTGGCGCGGAAGAGCCGCAGGTCGAGGCGCTGCAAAAAGAGATCGCGGATCTGGGACTGGACGCCAGCGGTGTCGAGATCTCGGTCGAGGGCGATACCGTCAAGCTGCACGGCGCGGCGGCAAGCGACGAGCTGAAGGAAAAGATCATCCTGGCGGTCGGCAATGTCGAAGGCGTGGGCGCGGTGGATGACCAGACCACCGGTGGCGGTGCCGAACCGGTGTTCCACACGGTAACCAAGGGCGACACCCTGTGGGCGATTGCGGAAAAGACGCTGGGCAAGGGCAGCCGCTACAACGAGATCTTCGAGGCCAACCGCCCGATGCTCAGTCATCCGGACAAGATCTATCCTGGCCAGATGCTGCGTATTCCGCAGGCCTGACATCAGCAGGCGAATTGCAAAAGGAGGCGACACGGTGGGCCGCCCCCTTGATTTCACCGCTCAAAGCGCTCGGGGGCGCAACGTCACCTTCCTTTCGCCGTTGCGTCACGGGCGCTTTCGCGGCGCCATCCGGTTATGCGCCAGCTTGCGCCGGGATGCGTTTCTTCGCATCTTGGGATCAAGGATGGAATGGCCCGGGAAACGGGCCCTTGGGGAGGATTGCTCATGCCGTTTGCCGGGCTCGAAGACCGCGCACGTGTCGAAAACGAAATGCCGTGGGAGGCGCGGGACGTTCCGGCCACGCTGCACAAGCTGCTGACGCGGACCGCGACACGGTTCCCGAACCACAACGCCATGAGCTATCAGCTGTTGTCGGGGCCGACCGACAAGGCCGAAACCCTGACCTGGTCGCAGCTTCTGTCCAAGGTCAACCAGGCCGCCAACCTGTTCCGCAGCCTTGGTATCGGCGAAAACGATGTGGTGGCCTATGTGCTGCCCAACACCAACGAGACGCTGATCACCATGCTGGCCGGTGCGGTGGCGGGCATCGTCAACCCGATCAACCCGCTGTTGGAGCCCGAGCAGATCGCGGCGATCCTGCGCGAAACCAACGCCAAGGTGGTGGTCACGCTGAAGCCTTTCCCCAAGACCGACATCGCGCAGAAGGTGGCCGAGGCGGTGCGCCACGCCCCGCATGTGACCACCGTGCTCGAGGTCGATCTGAACCGCTACCTGACACCGCCCAAATCCTGGATCGTGCCGCTGGTGCGGCCCAAGATGGCGGACAAGGAACATCTGGCCCACGCCGATTACCTCAGCTTCAACCGCGAAATGCGCAAGCATCCGACCGAGCTGACATTCGCGGATTCCGCTGGCGACCGGGTGGCCTGCTATTTCCACACCGGCGGCACCACCGGCATGCCCAAGGTGGCGCAGCACAAATATTCCGGCATGATCTATAACGGCTGGCTGGGGCATACGCTTCTCTTTACCGAAGAGGACACCATCATGTGTCCGCTGCCGCTGTTTCATGTCTTTGCCTGCCATGTCATCGTGATGGCGGCGGTGGCCTCGGGCGCGCATGTGGTGTTCCCGACCCCGGCCGGTTATCGCGGCGACGGCGTGTTCGACAATTTCTGGAAGCTGATCGAACGCTGGAAGGTCTCGTTCATCATCACCGTGCCGACGGCAATCTCGGCCAAGATGCAGCGCCCGGTCGATGCGGATATCTCCAGCGTCAAGACGGCGTTTTCCGGCTCGGCACCGCTTCCGGTGGAACTGTTCCGCCGCTTCGAAGAAGCGACCGGAGTCACCATCATCGAAGGCTACGGCCTGACCGAGGCCACCTGTCTGGTGTCTTGTAACCCGGTGGATGGCGAGAAAAAGATCGGCTCGATCGGCATTCCCTTCCCCTACACGGACGTCAAGATCATCAAGGGCACGCCCGATGGCCCCGTCGAATGCGCGGTGGACGAGATCGGCGAGATCTGCATCTCGAACCCGGGCGTCTATGCGGGTCACACCTATACCGAAGAGGACAAGAACAAGGATCTCTTCTACTACGGAACCCATCTGCGCACAGGCGATCTGGGCCGCTTCGACGCGGACGGCTATCTGTGGATCACCGGTCGGGCCAAGGATCTGATCATTCGTGGCGGTCACAATATCGACCCCGCCGAGATCGAAGAGGCGCTGCTGGGTCACCCTGCGGTGGCCTTTGCCGGGGCCATCGGCCAGCCCGACGCCCATGCCGGCGAGGTACCCTGCGCCTTTGTCGAACTGGTCGAGGGCGGCAAGGTGACCGAGGCCGAACTGATGGAGTATTGCAAGGTGCATGTGCATGAACGCGCCGCCCATCCAAAGCATATGACCATCCTGCCGGAACTGCCCAAGACCGCCGTCGGCAAGGTGTTCAAGCCCGATCTGCGCAAGAACGCGATCACGCGTGTCTATAACGGTGCCCTGACCGAGGCGGGTTCGGCCGCGCGGGTGGTGTCGGTGATCGATGACAAGAAACGCGGGCTGGTGGCGCAGCTTGCGGCACATGGCGCGACCGAGGGCGAGGTGGCCAAGGTGCTGGGCGCCTATACCCGGCCCTGGGAATGGGCAGAGTGAGTGGCGAGGGACAGCCGGTAGATTATGACCGGCTGCTCGATGCCGAAACGTGGGCCTTTGTCCGGCGCACGGCTGAGAGCTACCCCGAGGATGCGGTCTCGCTGAGTATCGAGGGTCAGCGTCAGGTCTATGACGCCATGTGCCGCGCCTTTCATGCGGGCCGGCCCGAGGGGGTACGGGCCGAGGATCGCGATGCCGACGGTGTCCCGGTCCGGCTCTACCGGGCGGGACAGCCCACGCGCACCGTGGTCTATGCCCATGGCGGCGGCTTCGTGCTGGGCGGGCTGGACAGCCACGACGATGTCTGCGCCGAGATTTGTGCCAGAACCGGTTACCGCGTGGTGGCTGTCGATTACCGGCTTTGCCCGGAACACCGTCACCCGGCGCAGCTTGACGATTGTCTGGCGGCTGTGGGGTGGGCCGAGACCGAATTCGGCGATCCCATCGTGCTGGCCGGTGACAGTGCCGGCGGCAATCTGATGGCCGCGGTGACGCATCGCTTGCGCGGCCAGCGCCGCGAGTTCTGGGGGCAGGTGCTGATCTATCCGCTGTTGTCGGCCCGGCCCGAGGCGCCTTCATACCGCGAACATGCCGAGGCACCGATGCTGAGCACGGCGGACGTGGCCTTTTACCAGTCGGTCCGTTTCGATGGGCCAGTGCCCCAGGGCGATCCCGGCTGGGCGCCGCTGTCGGACAGCGATTTCGCAGGCCTGCCACCCACTGTGGCGGTGACCGCCGGTTGCGATCCGCTGCGCGATGACGGGCGCGACTATTGCGCCGCCATCACTGCTGCCGGTGGCCGTGCCGCCTGGATCAACGAAGAGGGGCTGGTGCATGGCTATTTGCGGGCGCGCTCCAGTGTCACCCGCGCCGCCGACAGTTTCGAGCGGATCACCCTGGCAATCGAGGCGCTGGGGCAGGGGCTCTGGCCCTACGATTGACGAGAGTGCGGGCTCAGCCCGCGAAATCCCGGCATTGCTCGGGGATTGAAAGGTCGAACCAGCCGCCGCTCTTGACCTGCCAGTCGGGGGTGTGGGTGGTGACATAGGTCCAGCCGCCAACCGGAATATGAGCGTAGCCGACAGTGTCGCCTGGCAGAACCTGCCCGACCGGTGCGGTGCCATGGCCAGGTCCGGCGCGTAATGCGATCACCGGCCCCAGCCAGCCCAGGCAGGCGCTTTCGAACTCATCCCGCACCGGCAGGACCCAGAGCTGTCTCCGCCAGAACACGTCGTCCAGATCCAGCCAGGTCTGCCCGGTATCTACCTTGCAGCCATGGCTTTGCTCCAGCGCGCGGACTTGGGTGACCAGCCGTTGCTCGTCGGCGCCCAGGCTAACGGATTTTCCGGTGCAACCGCGATTGTCGAACACCGCCTGACCCAGCGTCGAGCCGAAACAATACCCGGCCCGGTCCATGATCAGGTTGCGGGTGAACCACAGGTCGTGACAGCCGTCATCGGCTAGAGCGGGCAGTGGTAGGGCAATGAGCAGGGCAAAGAGCAGGGCCAACAGGCGGCGCATCGTAAATTCTCCGGTGACTATGCGGTTGATCGAAACACCGCCAGCCTGACACGCCCGGCTATTTCAGGAAAGACCCTGCCTTCATCGTCTCGGCAATCGGTGCACCCAAACGATCGAGGATGGCCGGTGCCAGTTGCAGCTGGTCGATCACCGTATCAGGGTCCGGCCCCTCGGCATCACCGAAGTAATAAAGCGCGGTTTCCTGCTGCAACGGATGGCGCCCACCGTGATGGCCACGTTCGTCCTGACCGTGATCGGCGGTGACGATCACGTCATAGCCCAGCTGCCGCCAGCGCGGGATGAAGGGGGCCAGCATCTCGTCCATCACGAAACAGGCATGATCCATCTCGGTGCAGTCGTGATGGAACCGGTGTCCCATGCTGTCCAGCGTGCAGGTGTGCAGGACGCCATAGTTCAGCCCGAAACGCAGGCACAGATTGGTTAGGGTCGCGAACAGGTCCACATCCGAGGGCGTCATCTGGTTGTCATGGCCGTAACCGGTCATCGTATGGAACCGGCCATGGTTGATCGTGGCGCTGTCGGGCTCGTCATATTCGATGTCCCGCACATAATCGAACGGGTGGCGGTTGAAGAATTGCGACCAGAAACTGTGGGTAACCGCGCCGGTCACACCGCCGCCCGCGCGGACCTGGCTGAAGATATCCTTGTGTTCCATCCGGAACACGTTGCCGTTGCCGGTGCAGCCGTGTTCCTGCGGAGTGACCCCGGTATGGATCGAGGCATAGCAACTGGCCGAGATCGAGGGCAGCACCGCGCGCAGTTTCCACACTCGCGCCTCGCCGCTATCGACCCAGCCTTCGAGATTGCCGAAAAGCCGCCGGAAGTTCCGATAAGGGACACCATCTAGGATGATGAGAAGAAGCTTGCGGTCCATGAGATAACTCCGGTTCGGGACGCATTTTCTGGCACAGAAAATGCCTCAGATTTTTCGAAAAATCTGAGGCCAGACCCTGTATCAGGGTCTGGATTTCAGTTTCCGGCGCTTTCCATCTTGCGATGGGCGACCACCTCTTCCAGCCAGCCCAGACGCATCTCTGGCACCGAGCTGAGCAAGAGGTCGGTATAGTCGTCGAACGGCGGGCTCAGCACCTGGCTCTTGGGCCCGTAGCGGACCACCCGGCCCTGATACATCACCGCGATGGAATCCGAGATCGCCCGCACCGTCGCCAGATCGTGTGTAATGAACAGATAGGCGACATCCTCGATCTTTTGCAGGTCGAGCAGCAGCTTCAGGATGCCGTCGGCCACCAATGGGTCAAGCGCGCTGGTCACCTCGTCACAAATGATCATCTTGGGCTTGGCCGCCAGCGAGCGGGCGATGCAGACGCGCTGTTTCTGACCACCCGACAGCTCGGCCGGATAGCGATCAATGAACTTCTCGCCCATCTCGATCTCGTCCAGCAGTTCGATGATGCGCTTGCGCTTTTCGGCGCCGCGCAGCCCGAAATAGAACTCCAGCGGCCGGCCGATGATGGTGCCCACGGTCTGACGCGGGTTCATCGCGGTGTCGGCCATCTGGTAGATCATCTGCAACTCGCGCAAGTCCTCGCGCGAACGCCCGGCCAGATCGCGGCTGAGTTTGCGCCCGGCAAAGGTGATCTCGCCCTCGCGCGGGGGCAACAGGCCGGTGATCACCCGCGCCAGCGTCGACTTGCCCGAGCCGCTTTCGCCCACCACGGCCAGGGTCTGGCCGGGATGCAGATCGACGGTGACGTCATGCAGCACGTCAAAGGCCAGCCCCTTGTAGCGGGCCGAGATGCCCTTGACCGACAGCACCGGCTCGGGCGTCGGTTTCTTCTCCTCATGCTCGATCGAGCGAACCGAGACCAGCGCCTGCGTATACTCTTGCTGCGGGCGGTTGATGATCTGATCGGTCTCGCCGTACTCGACCATGTCGCCCATCCGCAGCACCATGATGTCGTCGCTTACCTGCGCCACCACCGCCAGATCATGGGTAATGTAAAGCGCGCCAACGCCGGTATCCTGAATCGCCTCCTTGATTGCCATCAGAACGTCGATCTGGGTGGTCACGTCCAGCGCGGTGGTGGGCTCGTCGAACACCACCAGATCGGGTTCGGGACACAGCGCCAGCGCCGTCATGCAGCGCTGCAATTGCCCGCCCGAGACCTGGTGCGGATAGCGCTCGCCGATATTGTCGGGATCGGGCAGGCCCAGCTTGGCAAACAGGGCGCGCGCACGCGCCTCGGCCTCTTTCTTGGTGAACTTGTTCTGTTCCACCGCCGCCTCGATCACCTGTTCCATGATCTTCTTGGCCGGGTTGAACGAAGCCGCTGCCGACTGGCTGACATAGGTGACCTCGCCGCCGCGCAGGCCACGGATATCCTTGAGCGAGGTCTTGAGGATGTCGCGCCCGTTGACCCAGACCTCGCCGCCGGTGATCTTCACGCCGCCCCGGCCATAGGCCATCGAGGCCAGACCGATTGTCGACTTGCCGGCCCCGGATTCACCGATCAGCCCCAGCACCTTACCGCGCTCGAGGTCGAAATCGACCCCGTGCACGATTTCGATGTCATGCGGCTTTTCTCCCGGCGGATAGACGGTGGCGCCGATCTTGAGGCCACGGACCTTGAGAAGCGGTTCGCTCATCCCCGGCCTCCTTTCAGCGATGTGGTGCGGTTCAGCACCCAGTCGGCCACCAAGTTGACCGAGATGGCCAGGGTGGCGATGGCCACGGCCGGGTAAAGCGCCGCGCCGATGCCATAGACGATGCCATCCTTGTTCTCTTTCACGATGCCACCCCAATCGGCCAGCGGCGGTTGCACGCCCAGGCCCAGGAACGACAGGGTCGAGATGAACAGCACCATGAAGATGAAGCGCAGACCAAGCTCGGCCACCAGCGGTGACAGGGCGTTGGGCAGGATCTCGCGAAAGATGACCCAGACGCGGCCCTCGCCGCGCAGTTTGGCGGCCTCGACATAGTCCATCACGTTGATGTCGACCGCCACGGCGCGGGCGAGGCGATAGACACGTGTGGCATCGAGAAAGCCCATCACCAGGATCAGCACCGGGATGGTCACCGGCACCATGGCCAGCACCACCAGGGCGGTGATCAGCGAGGGGATCGACATGATCAGGTCCACCGTGCGCGACATCAGCTGATCGGCCCACCCGCCCAGCACGGCGGCCAGAAAGCCCAGGATCGACCCGGTGGTAAAGCTGAGGATGGTGGCCATGGTGGCGACAAAGATGGTGGTGCGCCCGCCATAGATCATCCGGCTCAGCAGGTCGCGGCCGATATTGTCGGTGCCCAGCAGGTATTCGCTGCTCGACGGTTCCCACACATCGCCGACCACCTCGGCCATGCCATAGGGGGCCAGCAGCGGGGCAAAGATCGCCCCGATGAAATACATCGCCGTCAGGACCAGGCCGATGGCGGCGGAAATTGGAATATTCTTCATTTCGGATGCCTCAGTCTGGGGTTGGCCAGAATGGCAACGATATCGGCGACCATGTTCAGACCGATATAGATCGCGGCAAAGATGACCCCGCAGGCCAGCACCACCGGCACGTCACGCTTGGTCACGTGATCGACCAGATACTGCCCCATGCCGGGATAGACAAACACCACCTCGACCACGACAACGCCCACCACCAGATAGGCGAGGTTCAGCATCACCACGTTGACGATCGGTGCGATCGCATTGGGAAAGGCGTGGCGATAGATGATCTTGAAGTTGGTCAGCCCCTTCAACTCGGCGGTCTCGATATAGGCCGATTGCATCACGTTCAGGATGGCGGCGCGGGTCATCCGCATCATATGCGCCAGCACCACCATGGTCAGCACGATCACCGGCAGGGCGATGGCGTTCAGCTTCTGCCCCAGGCTCATGCTGTCATTGATCATCGCCAGTGGCGAGAACATGCCCAGCTTCACCGCGACGAAATAGACCAGAACGTAACCGATCAGGAACTCGGGGATGGAAATGGTGGTCAGCGTCACCGCCGAGATCACCTTGTCGGGCCAGCGGTTGCGATAGCGCACGGCCAGAAGACCCAGGAAAATCGCCAGCGGCACCGACACGATGGCGGCCCAGAAGGCGAGGAATAGCGTGTTGCCCAGACGCCCGCCGACCGATTCGGCAATGTCGAGCTTGTTGGTCAGCGATTTGCCCAGATCGCCTTGCAGAATGCCGCCCAGCCATTCGAAGTAGCGCGTCAGCGCGGGACGGTCGAGGCCCATTTCCTCGCGCAGGTTCGCCAGGGACTCGGGGGTTGCGGACTGTCCCAGGACGGCTTGCGCGGCGTCTCCGGGAAGCGCTTCGGTCAGGCCGAAAATCAGGGCTGAAGCGCCGAAGAGGAGCATGAGTCCCAGCGCAAGGCGCTGGGACACAAGTTTCACGATCGGGTGCATGCTGCCGGACCCGGATCAGGCGAACCACATTTTGCGGGTGACCTGACCGCTCATCAACTCGCCGTTGGGGTCGGTTTCCCAACCGGCCAGCGTGTTGCTGGTCGCGTCCACGAAGTCGTTGAACATCGGACAGATCAGGCCGCCTTCGTCGCGCAGCATCATACCCATCTTCGAGTAGATCTCCTTGCGCTTGGCCGAATCCAGTTCGGCGCGGGCCTGGAGCAGCATCGCATCGAAATCGGCGTTCTTGAACTTGGTGTCGTTCCAGTCTGCCGTGGACAGGTACGCGGTCGAGTACATCTGATCCTGCACCGGACGCCCACCCCAATACGAGGCGCAGAAGGGCTGCACGTTCCAGACCTCGGACCAGTAGCCATCGCCAGGCTCGCGCTTGATCTCCAGCGGGATGCCAGCGGCGGCCGCGGTCTGCTGGAACAGCGCGGCGGCGTCGACGGCGCCGGGGAAGGCCACATCCGACACACGGAGTTCGATGGGCGAGCCGTCGTGACCGGATGCCTTGTAGTGCTCGGCCGCCTTTGCCAGGTCGAACTCGCGTTGCGGGATCGCGCTGTCGAACAGGGGATAGGCCGCGTTGATCGGCATGTCATTGCCGACCGAGCCGTAGCCGCGCAGGATCTTTTCCACCATCTCTTCGCGGTTGATGGCGTATTTCAGCGCCAGGCGCAGATCCTTGTTGTCGAACGGCGCCTTGTCCACATGCATGATGAAGACATAGTGGCCGCGGCCCGGGGTCGAATGCACGGTCAGGTTCGGCGCACGGCTCAAGAGGCCGGCGACCTTCGGTTCAACGCGGTTGATGATATGCACCTGGCCCGACTGAAGTGCTGCGGTCCGGGCGGTGGCATCGTTGATGACCAGGATTTCCACGCCGTCGAAAAAGCCGTCATCGCCCCAGTAGTTGGCGAATTTCGAATAGACGTGGCGCACGCCCGGTTCATTGACTTCCATCTTGTAGGCGCCGGTCCCGATGCCCGCGCCCGGATCGTCCATGCCGCCATCGGGCTGGATGATCAGGTGATAGTCGGCCATCAGATAGGGAAGGTCGGCGTTGGCATCTCCCAGAGTGACATGGAAGTAATCGCCGTCGACCTTCATCGACTCGATGCCCTTCATGATGCCGAGCGCGCCTGATTTCGAATCCTCGTTCGAGTGGCGCTGCATCGTCTTCAGCACGTCCTCGGCAGTCAGGGTCTTGCCGTTGTGGAATTCGACGCCTTGACGGATCTTGAAGCTCCAGGTCTTGGCGTCGGCGCTGGCCTCGACGCTTTCGGCCAGCCGGTTCTCGATGGTACCGTCCGGGGCCACGTTCACCAGCGTATCGCCGAACTGGTTGCCGTTGTGATAGGGTACCTGGCTGGCATAGGTGGCGGGGTCGAGCGAGTTGGTCGACTCACCGCCGACCGAGCCAAGTTTGACCACGCCGCCGCGCTTGGGCTCCGAGGCTCGTGCCGCCTGCGCAAATATCGAACTGGCCACGGCGGCCGACACGCCCAATGCGGCGGCCTTGCCCATGAACTCGCGGCGGGTCATTTTGCCGGCGGTGACCCGTCCGGCCATATGTTCGAGTTGTTCGTTCATCTAAATCTCCCCTGTTGAGTGGTCGCGCGTTCTTACAGCACGGTTTTTGTTGACTGACGAATCAAGGTTTGCGTATTTCGCCCCTTCGGGCAAGCGGGAATGTCTGGCGACTGTCTTTCCTGCGGTCAGAGCATATCACGCCGAACTTGGCTGGATTTGTCGTTCTCATATATCTTTACGTCGTTTTCATAGGCTTCAATCGAGGCTTTGAGGTAGAAATGCTCTGCGTCCGACCACATTTCGCTCCGGGTTTCCGTCCGTAAAGAAAGATCGCCCCGTCCGGTTTCCGCGGTCCAGTGGCAGATACCACGGGCCGAAGCGGGATCGTCGGGGTGAATCACCCATTCCTCGCGCGCGATGGTGCCAGAGATGGCGCCATGTTCCATGTCCTCAACCAGGCCGGCATCGTCTACGATGGTCAGCCTTACAGCGCCTGTGGCCTTGTCGATCTCGGTGCGGCGGGTGTTCGAGCCTTCGCGCAGGGTGCGGATCTGCCAGGGCGGGTCTGCATCTTCGGGCGGAAAGACCCATTCGTCCGTCTCGCCTGCCGGCCGCTGAGGAAGGTCGATGGCGGCCTCGTGCAGAGTCAGGCAGGTGCGCTCTGGCGAGGGCCAGATCATCGGCCAGTATGACGACGAGATTGCCACCCTCAGCCGGTGCCCGGCGGGCACGCGATATCCGATATGATCCAGGTCGAAGGCGATGTCATAGATCCGCCCCGGCTCCAATGCCTGCGGTGCCGCATGGCTGTCGCGATGGGTCAGGTTCAGCACGCCCCAGGTGATCCGGGCCGAGGTGCCATCGGGCAGCACATGGTTCAGCCGCACCGCGATCTGCGCCTGCGGCTTGTCCGCGCTCAGCCGCAGCCGGAGGCGAGGGGCGCCGACGATATCCATCCGCTGGGGCAGTGGGGCGCTGTCGAAGGTCACCGACAGCGCATCGTCCAGCCGCTGGTCGCCCGGCAATTCCGGCCCGGCCCAGAACGACCCGTATTCGCCGCAATCCATGCCCGCGTGCAAGGGCGTGCTGACCTGCGCGGTCAGCGGTCCTTTGGGTCCCAGCCCGTCATCGCTCAGATGCAGGGTTTCCATCGGGAGGTGGCGGGTCGCACCCGTCTGTTCAGCGATCCAACGTCCGGGGCGGAACCGGCTTTTGGTCTCGGGCGGGATGCCGTCCATCACATAGGCGCGATAGTCAGGCTCATCCTCGACGCCGTTCTCTATGCCCTTCAGCCAGCGATCCCACCAGCGCAGTGCCTCTTGCAGGAATCCGATGCGGGGGCCGGGAATGGCGAAATGCGGGTATTTGTGAATCCATGGCCCGTTGATGCCCTTAGCCACCGTTTGCAGGTTTTCCACCAGATGCGGTACCGTGTTCATGTAACTGTCGCCCCAGCCGCTGATGGCCAGCGTGGGCGTTTTGACCGCGCTGAAATCCTCGCAGATCGAGCCATGTTGCCAATAGGCGTCGCGAGTCTGGTGCCGCAACCAGGTCTCGGGCAGGAAGGTTTGCGCCCGCAGACGCTCCAGCCACATGTCGCGCCAGGCATCGCCTACCAGCGCCGGATCGGGCGCGCGGGACGAGAAACACCACATCGTGGCCCCCCAGCCCAGGTTCTCGTTGAGCAGGCACCCGCCCTTGAAATGGATATCGTCCGCATAGCGGTCGACGGTGGAACAGAGCGTGATGATCGCCCTAAGCGGCGCGGGCTGCATCGCCGCGACCTGAAGCGAATTGAACCCGCCCCAGCTGATCCCCATCATCCCAACGGCGCCGCTGCACCAGGGTTGCTTGGCCAGCCAGTGGATCACCTCGACGGCATCGTCCAGTTCCTGTTGGGTGTACTCGTCCTCCATCAGGCCCTGGCTGTCGCCATTGCCGCGAATGTCGACGCGGATGCAGGCATAGCCGCGCTTGGCGATCCACGGATGGGTCAGCGCATCGCGGGCGCAGGTGCCATCGCGCTTGCGATAGGGCAGGTATTCCAGGATCGCGGGCACCGGATCGTCGCCCGCATCGACCGGACGCCAAACCCGGGCCGACAGGCGGGTGCCATCGGACAGGGTGATGCCCTTGTCGGCCAGTTCTTCGATCTCGCGCAGGGTATTCTTTTGCGTCATGCGCAACTCTCTCAGGCTGTTGTGTGGGCGCAGGGTTGGATTGCGACGTTTCAGGTGCGAAGCGCGACCAGCAGGTCCATTACATTGGTGCCAGTGGGGCCGGTCACCAGCAACGCCCCGGCCCGTTCCAGCCAGTTGCCGCTATCGGCTGCGGTGAGCGCCTCGGCAGCGCCCTTGCCCCAGGTTTGGCCGGTGACGATGGCGCCCGCCGCATCGGTGGGACCATCGGTGCCATCCGTGCCGCCGACCACCACCACCAATCCGGGGTCACCCGCGATCTCTCGGGCTAGGGCCAGGGCCAGCGCCTGATTGCGACCACCCCGACCCGGATTCGGCGGCAGGACCACGGTCGGCTCTCCGCCCAGAACCAGCACACCCCGCGGCATCGCCCGCAGCCGCGCCCCGATGCGAGGCACCAGCGCCGCCAGATCGTCATGCAGGGTTTCCTCGTTGCGCAATACCTCCAGACCAAGCGCGCGCGCACAATCGCAGGCCGCCGCCCGTGCTACCGAATTCGAGGCGACGATGCGTGTGCTGGCGGCAAAACCGTACGCATCAGGCAGCGCCCCGATGCCCGAGCCGATCACCATCAGGTCGTCGCCCGGCACATCCGAGATCGCCAGCACATCGGCGCGCTTGCCTTTGAAACCGGCCAGCAGCCCGCCGCCCTTGATCCGGGAAATCTGCCGCCTGCGGGCGTTCATCGCGGTGATGTCCAGCCCCTCGGCCAGCATCGCGCGGTTGAGCACGGCCAGATCCTCCAACGTCTTTCCCGCCACCAGGTCTTCGGCCAGCGAGGAGGCGCCGCCCGAGACCAGCAACAGCAGGTGACTGCCCTCGGCCATCGCCGCGACCGCCTGCCGCAGGGCGCGGCCCGCCATCAGGCTGCGGGCGTCGGGCACTGGATGCGCGGCCTCGATCAACTGGACCGAGGCAGGCAGTTCGGCGCCATGGCCATCCTTGGTGACCACCAGACAGGGCAGCGGCCCGAAGTGGTCAAGTGCGGCGCGCGCCATGCTGGCGGCGGCCTTGCCCACCGCTAGGATGCGATCGGGGCGGGACAGATCGTCAAGCGCGGCAAAGGTGGCGGCATAGCCACCGACTGCATCGACCCCGGCTTGCCAGATCGCCAATGCCTGATCATGCGCCGTTGTCATATGTCCATCCAGATGGTGACAGGCCCGTCATTCAGTAGTTCGACCTTCATGTCGGCGCCGAACCGGCCGGTTTCGACCGGCATCCCCTGCGCGGCCAGTTGCGCGGCGAAATATTCGTACAGCCGCTCGCCCTCGGCAGGAGGGGCGGCGCTGGAGAAACCCGGACGGTTGCCGCTGCGGGTATCTGCGGCCAGGGTAAACTGGCTGACCACCAGCGCCGCGCCGCCGATATCCAGGACCGAACGATTCATCTTGTCCGCCGCATCCTTGAAGATGCGGAGCTTGGCGATCTTGGCGGCCAGCTGGTCGGCTTGCGCCTCGCCATCGCCCGCCATGGCGCAGACCAACACCAGCAGGCCGGGCCCCGTCTGACCGACCACCGAACCGTCGACGGTGACCGAGGCATGAGAGACTCTCTGGATCAGGGCGCGCATCGACGCCCCTTATCCGCGCCAGTCGACGATTTCGTCGAGCGCGGCGCGTTCGGTACGAAAGCTGTTGGCCGGATGGTCGGTATCGGCATAGCCAAAGGAGATGGCGCAGAGGATCAGCCGGTCCTCGGGGATCTCGAAGTAGCGGTGCAGGAACGGCGCATACGAGGCCACGGCGGCTTGCGGGATGGTCGCCACCCCCAGCGCCTGTGCGGCGAGCGTGAATGCCGCGACAAAACCGCCACAATCCATGGCGCCATAGCCACCCAGCTCGGCCGGGCTGGAGATGATGGCGCAATGGGGTGCGTCAAACAGCGAGAAGTTCTTCATCATCTGTTCCGCCGAGCCGGCCCGATCCCCTTTTTCGACGCCCACCGCCTCATAAAGCGCCCAGCCACAGGTGCGGCGGCGATCCTGATAGACGCCGGAATAACCGGAGGGAAAGGCAAGGTCAGGTCCGGGTGTGCCTGTCATGGCCTCGTTCATCAGCGCGGCACGAAAGGCATCGGTCTCGGCCCCGCTGGTCAGCGTCACCTGCCAGGGTTGCGCATTGCACCAGCTGGGTACACGGCAGGCGGCAGCGACGATCCGCTCGATTTCGGCGCGTGGCACCGGATCGGCGCGAAAGGCACGGCAGGAGTGGCGCGCGCTGAGCAGCGCTTCGAACTCGGTCAGGGTCATCGGATAGGTCTCCTCTTCCCGGCACAATGGCCGGGAGCATTGGCGGACGCAAGCATATCGGCGGGCAATTTGCGCCGGATCAAGGAGGCGCGACGGCGGCTGTGTCAGAATCAGATCAAACCATCAAAGGAGGACCGACAATGGTTGAAAAATCAGATCACGCTGGCCTCTGGCCGTCGCTTTACGATCCGTTCCGGAATTTCGGTGCGCGGCTGGCGGATTGGCTCAGCCCCGCGACCGAGGCCTCGGGAAATGACAATGCCTACGACATCGCAATGGAACTGCCGGGTGTGTCCGAGGACGATATCGAACTGTCTGTGGAGAATGGTGTCGTGACCATCCGGGGCGAGAAGCGCACCCATGAAGAGAAAAAGGGCGACACCTGGTATTTCTCGGAGCGGCAATACGGCGCGTTCCGCCGCTCGTTCCGCCTTCCCGAGGATGCCGAAGGTGGCAAGGCCGAGGCAACGATGAAGGACGGGGTGCTGCATGTCCGCGTGCCCAAACGGGCCAAGGAGGCCCCGGCCGTGGCACAGAAAATCGCGATCTCGCGCGGTTGACCCTGCCTGCCCGGCCCGCGCGCACCGCGCGGGCCGGGTATTGAGGTGTGGAAGATTTTTCGACGAAAAATCTTCTGCGTCCGGTGGGGATATTTGCAGCAAGAGGAAAGGGTGGCGTTACTGGTTGAGCGCCATCAGGTAACCTATCCCTGCTGCGACGAGCAGGCCGAGGGTCACCGCAATTGTGATCTTGATCGCCGACCAGGGGCGTTCGCCCTGTACACGCCCGGTGCGGCCGTTGACCACGAACCGATAGGTGGCGCCGCGGTACTTGTAGGCGGCGAGCCATACTGGCAGCAGGATATGCTTGAAGGTCACGTCCGACACCGTGGTGTCTATGGCGTGAATGCGTTGTTGGTCGCCGCCGATATCGAAACGCACGTCGCGTTCGATGATGCGGGCCATGTGCGCGCGCGCCTCTCCATGCGCCTCGGCGAGGTCGACGGTATAGCCTTCGGCCCGGAACCCGGCCAGATATTCGGGGCGATAGGGTTCGAGCGCGGCCAGATCCCAGGGTTCCAGCGCATCGGTGTGCGATTTCGGCAGCGAGCGCGAGGCGAGCACCAGAACATCGTCGAAGAACCGCGCCACCCGACCCGATTTCGGTGACCAGCGGATCTTTGGCACTTGTTCGGTCACGGTCTTGCCGTCGCGCACCACGCTGCGGGTTTCGTAATAGATGGTGCCGCGCTCACCCCGATAGCTGGATTTGGTATCAGCGTCGAAGGTCCAGTAAGGCACATAGATGCCCTGCATCCGGCGCCCCTTGCGGGCATAGTCGCGCAGCCCGTTCGGCGCGAACCAGAGCCGGCCCAGCCAGTCGGTCATGGCCTGGTGAGCGCTGCGTTCATCCAGAGAGAAGGGCAGCACGCCGCGCGGTTTGATATGTCGGTGGATGCCGGTATCGGTCACCACCGGTGTGGCACAGAATGGACATTCGGCGGCATGGGTATCGGGATCGAACTCCACCTGAGCCGCGCAATTCGGGCAGGAGAGGACGCGGGTCTCCTCGATCTCGGCCTCGGGCAGGGCCTTTGCCATCGCGGCCTCGAAATCCAGCTCGCGCAGGCTGGCGCCCTTCCACGGGTCGCCACGCATGGGTTCGGTATGGCCGCAATGGTCGCAGACCAGCGTACCCGCGCCCGGGTTGAACCGGTAATCGGCGCCGCATTGGGCGCAGGGAAAGCGGTGTTCCTGCACCGGTGCCGGGGCGGCACCGGGCGGTAGCGGGGGGAGATCGGTCATGCCTCAGCCCTGTGGTCTGGTGATCCGGGTCAAGCTTCCGTCCTTTTTGACATATTGATGCCAGATCGCAACCAACGCATGTGCCAGCGCCACCAGCATCAGGGCGCTTCCCACCGTCTCGTGCAGCTCACCCACGGTTTCGGAATGGGCGTTCCAGGCCACCGCGCCCAAGGCCGGCGTCAGCACCATCAGCAGATAGAGCAGGCGGTGACCCCAGGTGGCGGCCATCTCCATCAATGGCGTCGAGCCGGGCAGCGGGCCGGGGGCGCCCTGCACGCGGCGTACCACGATACGGATCAGCACGAGGACAAAGACCGTGATGCCGAGCCAGACATGCGGCGTGTTGCCCTCGAACCCGGTGGCGCCGGACTTGATCCGGCTTTCCAGGGCGCGACCCATGTTCTCATGCGTGAGCCAGGCGGCAAGGATCAGGATCGCGATGACCCAGTGCAGCGCGATCTGAAGACGGGAGTAGGCGGCGCGTGAGGTCATTTCAGAAGCTCCTCTGACAAGTCATGCCCGGATGCAACGGACCAGCCGGTGATTTCCGTCGCTTCACGCTCCGGGCGGTGGTGGCGGCGGCGGCAGAACAGTGAAAAGCTGAGCCAGTTCGCGTACATCCTCGGCCCGTTTCCATCCGTCCTGACCCGGTGTCCAGACATAGGTTTCACGGGTCAGGGTGCCTTCGGTTGCCATTCGGCCCATCTTGGCCTTGGAAAACGGACCCGAGGTCTGCCCGTCGACCGCGATGTGCCAGACATGTTCGACAGGCGGCGGCGGGGGGGCAGCGGGCGCGGCCGTAGCGGGGGCAGCGCCCCAGGGGCCGGGCTGGGCCATCTGCTGGGCCATGGCCATGCCCATGCCGGCGCCAAGGCCGGCGGCCATCCCACCACCGGCAGGGTTGGAGGCGGCGGCCGTCATCGCCTCGGCCGCCGAATACTGGGTGAACTTGCCCAGATCGCCCGCCAGCCCCATCGAGGTTCGCTTGTCGAGCGCGGCCTCGACCGCGGGTGGCAGGCTGATGTTCTCGATATAGAATTCGGGCATCTCCAGCCCGTATTCAGTAAGTGGCAGCGCCACCTGCGCCGCGATCAGCTTGCCCAGATCGGCGGTGTTGGCGGCCATGTCCAGGACCGGAATGCCCGAACCCGCGATCACCCGCGAGAACTCCTGCACGATGATGTTGCGGATCTGGAAGCTGATCTCGTCCATGGTGAATTCGCCATCGGTGCCGACGATCTCGGAGAGGAAGCGCGCCGGGTCGGTGACCCGAGCCGAATAGGTGCCAAAGGCGCGAATACGGGTCGGTCCGAACTCCGGGTCGCGCAGCATGATCGGGTTCTTGGTACCCCATTTGAGGTCGTTGAACCGGGTCGTGTTGACGAAATAGATCTCGGATTTGAACGGCGATTTGAACCCGTGATCCCAATGGTTCAGCGTGGTCAGGATCGGCATGTTGTTGGTTTCGAGCATGTAGAGCCCGGGCGTGAACACATCCGCCAGCTGCCCCTCGTGGACAAACACCGCCGCTTGCCCCTCGCGCACGGTCAGCTTGGCGCCGTACTTGATCTCGTGGCCCTCGCGTTCGAACCGCCAGACCATCGTGTCGCGGGTGTCATCGGTCCAGTGGATGACGTCGATGAACTGGCCGGACAGGAAATCGAATATACCCATGTCGAGTGGTCCTTTCTCAAGTGGGGGTCAGAGCGACAGCCCCAGTTTCTCTCGCGCGATGATGCGGATCACCGGGCGGGCTTCTTCGGCGCTCATGCCCGGCGTCAGGCGCGGATCATAGAGCATGGACAAGAGTTTCTCGTCCTGATCGGTGAGCAGGGCAAATTCGTCATCGTCGTTGAAGATCGACGGGCGTGCCGCCGGGCTGTCATTGGCCAGCCCCAGACCCTGGGCCATCTCCTCGTGCACGCAGCTGAGCCGCACCAGGTCGGGATGTTCGGCCCGGATCAGCGCCACCGCCCGCATATAGCCATAGGGCCGGTCGGGATCGGCGGCGGCGAAGACGAAACAATAGATATCGCGCGGCAGGTTCACGAACAGGTCAAGCTGTTGGTCGCGAATGCCTGGCACCAGATGCCGCAGACGCTCCTGCACGAAGGGGCCGTCATCCAGCCCGGCTACGAAGACGTGGAAATTAGCGCCGCGCGTCACCGCCGAGACCGGGTGCCCGGTCAGACGACCCAGCCGGGCGGCGTAGTTCTCGACCGCGCCCTTGTCCTTGGCGCGCTGGTCGAGCGGTACCGAGGGACCGAACTCGACCCCCACCTTCACCGGGCCGGGCCAGCGGCTGAGAAAGCCTTGCGACCGGCCGCCGGTAGGCAGACCGGCGCCGCTGTCATATTCGTTGAAGAAGGCGATGTTGATGAAGTTGCGCTCCAGATCCTCGGCATCATAGGGCGTGTCGGGACCGCCCCCGTCGGTCCGCAAGAGGCCCCGGGTGAGCAGATCGTTCTGCACCGCCGAATAATAGCGGGCCAGATCGGCGCTGGCGGCAGAGCGCGGCGTGACCTCGTCGCCCGCCGGAGCCAGCCCGGCGGGGCGCGAAGGCGGCACCGGCGAGCTTTTGGGCGGCATGTCGCAGCCCGCCAGCAGCGTAAGCGCCGCAAGAACGGCGGCGCAGGTTCTGGCTATCTGTCGGTGTCCGCTCACCCGTTCAACCCGGAACCGCGGTGCCGGCATTGTCGCCGGTGCCATCGGCGCGGGCGCGGGCGGCGGCCAGCGTGTCGCGCAGCTCGGCCTCCATCTTCTTGAGCTCTTCCTCGGCGGCGGCACGCCTGGCCTTGCCTTCGTCGGCGATCTGGAGGCTTTCCTGGATGGTGCCGATCAGGTCGGCGTTGGCCTTTTTCACCGCTTCGATGTCGAAAACACCGCGCTCCATCTCTTGCCGGATCAGCTTGTTGCTTTCGCGCAGGTTGGCAGCGTTCGAGGTCAGAAGCTCGTTGGTCAGGTCATTGGCGTCGCGCACGGCGGCGGCGGCCTCGGCGCTGCGCTGGATGGTGACCGCCTGCGCCAGCTGGGTTTCCCAGAGCGGCACGGTATTGACTAGGGTCGAGTTGATCTTGGTCACCAGCGATTTGTCGTTTTCCTGCACCAGCCGGATCGAGGGCAGCGATTGCATCGTCACCTGGCGGGTCAGTTTCAGGTCATGCACCCGGCGCTCCAGATCGTCGCGGGCGGCGCGCAGGTCGCGCAGCTCTTGTGCCTTCATCACCTGTTCGCCCTCGGGTGCCGCATCGACAGCGGCGGCCAGTACCGGGATGGCCTGGCTGTCCAGTTCGGTCAGCTTTTCCTCGCCCGCCGCGATATAAAGCGCCAGTTCGTCGTAAAACCGCAGCGTCTTTTCATAGAGCAGGTCGAGCGACTTGATGTCTTTGAGCAGCGTATGTTCGTGGCCCAGCAGGTTGTCGGTGATCTTGTCGATCTGGGCCTGCACCTCTTCGAACCGGGCGGTGAACTTGGCAAAGGGGGCGGCACGGCCGATAAGCCTTTCCCACCAGCTGCGTTCGCGGCGCACGTCCAGTTCGCTGACGGAAAATCCGCGAATGGTGGTGACGATGCTGCGCAGGCTGTCACCTGCCGGTCCCACATCCTTGTTGCGGACATCGGCCAGCATGGCCTGGCTGATCTCCTGCAACTCGGCCTGCGCGCCGGATCCGAAACGCACGATCGAATTGGTGTCGCCCATGTCGATCTCGCCCATGCGGCGCCGGATCTCGGTTCCGACCGGTTCGTCGGCTTCGGCCAGCGGTATCACTTCGGCGCGGGGTTCGGGCAGGATGACGGCGGTCACTTCCTCGACCAGGCCAACCGCCTCGGCCGCTTTCTTCTGAATGCTGTCGGACATCGGGGTTCCTTTCGGGTTGGTCCGGTCAGTCGAGCCGGACGCCTTCGCGCTGCAAGCGGTCGCGCAGCACGTCGATTTCTACGGTCAGATCGCTGCGGTCATCCAGCAGCATCTTGCGGGTTCGGGCGGCAAAGTTCTGCTCAAGATCATCGAGCAGGGCCAGATAGTCGGCGCGCGCGCCGGCATCGCGGGTGCGGGCGTGAATATCGGCAAATTTCACCGTCGCGTCGCGGGCGCCGCGCAGATAGACGGTCAGGTATTTGCGGGCGCCGGTCAGATCGCGCGGGTCCTCTTCGACGGTACGAAACAGCTCGCGCGCGGTGGCCTGAAACCTCTCGACCCGTGCGTCCAGTTGCCGATCACCGGCGCGACGTATCGCGTCGGACATCTCGTCCAGCACCCGCTCGGCCTCGCCCACGGCACGCGCGACCCGGTCCTGCTGAAAGGTGTCGACCCCCTCCATCCCCTTGTCGCGCATCGGATCGGGGCCAAAGGCCAGAAGATGCAGCGCCGAGGCCGCGACCCCGAACAGCACACCTGCCAGGATCGACGCTTCGCCTGACATCATCCCGGATTTATAGACCGCAAGCGCGGTGCCCAGCCCGGTCAGCGCGGTGGCGAACAGCTTGCGGGGAATTGCGGGACGGCGTGCGACCCGGCGCGCGTGATAGGCGGCCTCGGCCCTCAACCCCTCGCGCAGCAAGAGCGCCGCGCCTGTCCAAAGGCCGGCCGCCGCCAGCCCAAGCACCAGCCCGATGGCGCCATCGTTCAGCGAGGTAAAGATCAGCGGAATCGCGGGCACGAACAGCGCGTTGGCGCGGGCACCCGCCGGATCGACCCGGGCGCCGTCGAACTGGCCGCGCGGGGCGGGTTCGGGCTGTTGCTCTGCCTCGGGGCTGAATTTGCCGCCATACCGTCGTGCCATCGGGTCAGAGCCCTCCCAGCCAGCCGGTACTCACGCCAAAGAGCAGCACCAACAGCGCGGCATAGGCCAGTTTCTGCACACCGGTCTGCGACAATGGTTTCCCCTCCGAGCGGCTATCGACGCGAATCTAGGCGATGCGGCGCGGGCTTGCTAGGGGGAAGGTTACGAACTGCGGCTCAGGAACGCGGTTTGCCGCCGCCGGGGCGCCGGGGCGGTTTGCCGCCCGGTTTTGCGGCAGGCCGGGCGCCGGGGCCCGCATTGCGCCGTCCTGTGCCGGGTTTGGCCGTCCCGGCCGCGCGCGGTTTGCCTGTGCCTTCGCCGCGGGGTTTGGGGGGGCCACTCGCGCGACCCTTTGCCGAAGAGTTTCCGCGAGAAAGCGCTTGTGTTGACGAGCCCGGCTTGCGCTGGCGTTGAGGTCGGGCGGGGCGTTCGTCGGTTGGCTTGTCCTCGGCATCCAGCCCAAGTTGGTCACGCAGGACGCGGCGGCGCACCTCCTCGACCTTGCCGGGTGCAAGGGTGCCCAGCTGGAACGGACCATAGGAGATACGGATCAGCCGGTTCACCACCAGCCCGATATCCTCCATCGCGCGCCGGATCTCGCGGTTCTTGCCCTCGCGCAGGCCGACTGTCAGCCAGGCATTTGCGCCCTGCTGACGGTCGAGCGTCACGATCATCGGCTGGAACCGCTCGCCCTCGATGACGAGCCCTTGGCGCAGCGGTGCAAAATCCTCGTCCTTGGGCGTGCCCTTGATCCGCACCCGGTACCGGCGCAGCCAGCCGGTCGAGGGCAGTTCCAGCTGCCGCTTGATGGCGCCGTCATTGGTCAGCAGCAACAGCCCCTCGGAATTGAGGTCGAGGCGGCCCACGCTCATCACCCTCGGCATCTCCTCGGGCAGGTCGTCGAAAATGGTCTTGCGCCCCTTTTCGTCGCGCGCCGTGGTCACCAGCCCTGTGGGCTTGTGATAGAGCCACAGCCGCGCCGGTTCGGCGGCGGCCAGCGGCGCGCCATCGACCGTCACGCGGTCACGCTCGGTCACGTTCAGCGCCGGGCTGTCGATCACCTTGCCGTTGACCGCGACGCGGCCGGCCTCGATCATGCGTTCGGCCTCGCGGCGCGAGGCGACGCCCGCGCGCGACAGGATCTTGGCGATGCGCTCGCCGGGGGGAGGGGTGTTGCTCATGCCCGCGCAATAGACCATTTGCCGCGCTTGCGGAAGATGGATGATCGGGGCAGGTTCGGGCATGGTTTTCAGATCGCACATGGATCAGGCGCTGGCGGAGGCGCGCGCGGCGGGCGCGCGCGGCGAGGTGCCGGTGGGCGCGGTGATCGTGGCCCCCGACGGGCGCGTGGTGGCCGCTGCGGGCAACCGCACGCGCGAGACCTGCGATCCCACCGCGCATGCCGAGATCGTGGCGTTGCGCGCGGCCTGCGCCGCCGCCGGGTCCGAGCGGTTGGTGGGACATGACCTCTATGTGACGCTGGAGCCGTGTGCCATGTGCGCGGCGGCGCTGGCTGCGGCGCGCATCCGGCGAGTGTATTATGGTGCGGCGGATCCGAAATCGGGCGGGGTGGCGCATGGGGCGCGGGTGTTTTCTCACAGCCAGGCCCATCACGCGCCCGAGGTCTATGACGGCATCGGCGGAGAGGAAGCGGCGGAACTGTTGCGCGGATTTTTCGCCGAACGGCGGGACAAGGGAGCGGAGTGAGATGGAATTCAGGTTTCGCGAGGGCGAAGAGGTAACGGAACTGCCCGAGGCCACCGACGCGGGCGTCTATTTCATCGGCCGCATCCGCACCCCCTGGACCGACCGCAAGGACTGCCCCCGGCAAGGGCGCGAGGACGGGCCGGAATGCCGGATCGAGCTGGATGCGCGCTGGGCGCCTGCTTTGCGCGGGATCGACGTGTATGAACGCCTCGACGTGCTCTACTGGCTGGACAAGAGCCGCCGCGACCTGGTCACCCAGAACCCCAAGAGCGATGGCAAGCTGTTCGGCACATTCGCCCTGCGCTCGCCGCAGCGGCCCAACCCGATCGGCCTGTCACGTGTGCGGCTGGAGCGGGTGGAGGGTACCACGCTGGTGGTGCGCGGCCTCGATTGCCTGGACGGCACGCCGCTGATCGACATCAAGCCCAACCGGTGCGAGTTCACGCCCAAGGCGCCGCCGAAAGAAACCGTACAGGGCTGAGCGCGCCGTCGTCAGCGCTCTGCGGGCATCAAAGCTTGGTGAAATCCACATCTGACGCTAATCAAGATCAGGGCATGCGAAAGGCGACACGATGCGCAGAAGAGATATCCTGCGGGCAGGGGGCGCGTTTGGGTTGATGGGGATGGCGGGACAGGCAGGTGCGGCGGGGGCCGGGTTTCATGTGCCGCCCGAAGAGGCGCGGCATGATCGGACCTTCATGCAGTGGCCGGTCAATCGCCGGGTGCATCCCGATCCGGTCTTTCTGGACATGGCGCAGCAGACCATTGCCGATATCGCTAACGCGATTGTCGCGTTCGAACCGGTCGTGATGCTGGCCGCTGCCGAGGATCACGCGGGCGCCCGCAGAAAGCTGTCGGACAAGGTCGCGCTCTGGGACATTCCGACCGAGGATCTGTGGTGCCGCGATGCGGGGCCGCTGTTTGCGTTGGATGGGAAGGGCGGGCTGGCTGTCAGCCACATCCAGTTCAACGGCTGGGGGCGCAAGCAGGTGCACCGCCGTGACGCGCGTATTGCCGAGCTGGTGGCGCAACGCCTTGACCTGCCGCTGCTGCCCGCCGGGTTGCGGGGCGAGGCGGGCGGGGTCGAACAGGACGGCCATGGCCTTCTTTTGGCGCATGAAAGCTCGTGGGTGAACGACAACCGCAATCCCGGCCTGTCGCGGGCCGAGATCGAGGCGCGGCTGTTGCGCGCCTATGGGGCGCAGAGGATGATCTGGACGCAGGGCGTCTGGGGCGAGGATATCACCGATTACCATATCGACAGCCTGGCCCGGTTCACCGGGCCGAGGCGGGTGCTGATCAACCTGCCCGACAATCCCGATATGGAGGATCCGTTCCACCGGGCGGCGCTCGATACCCATGACGCGCTGGTGGCGGCAGGGCTGAAGGTCGAGGTCATTCCCGAACCCCACCGGCGGCGGGTCAAGAGCATCGACTTTGTCGCCTCTTACGCCAATTACTACGTCTGCAACGGCGCCGTGATCGCGGCCGAGTTCGGCGATGCCGAGACCGACCGCATCGCCGCCCGGGCGCTGGCGCGGCACTATCCGGGGCGCGAGATCGTCACGCTGAACGTCGATCCGCTGGGCGAGATGGGCGGCGGCATCCATTGCGCCACCCAGCAGATGCCCGCCACATGAGCTGGCTTTCGCGACATGCGACCTCGATCGAGGCACTGGCTTCCATGGCCACCGCCGCACTGGCCTTGGCGGCGCTGATCGGGGTCAAGATCCAGCTTGACGAGGCCGACCGCCTGCAACGCCAGCAATCCGCGCGCGAGGCGTTCCGTGCCCATCTGGCACTGGCCGCGACGCTGCCCGATTTTGCTGCGCCCGCAGACGAGTGCCGGATGCTCCATTCGGATCGGGGTGGCGCCTATTCCGCCTTTGTCGACCACCTTCTCTATTCTGCCGAACAGATGCTGAGCGTCAGCGAGGGCTGGGAGACGTCGTTCCTGGACCTCTTCGAACCACACCGGACCTATCTCTGCTCTGACGAGTCGCAGGGGGGCGAAACCGAGGAGACCGCCGCCCTGCTGGCGCGGTTCCGGGCCTCGGCCTGCGCCAAAATACCTCCCTGCAATTGAGCCGGGTCAGCCTCTGACCACGATCTCGCGCGGAATATCGGCCAGGCATTTGCCACCCTCAGGCGTGATGACAAAGCTTTCGGTGATCGCCACGCCCCAGTCCGGGGTCCAGAGGCCGGGCATCAGGTGAAAGGTCATGTTCTCGGCCAGCGGCGTGGTATCGCCGGGCCGCAGGCTCATGGTGCGCTCGCCCCAGTCGGGCGGATAGGAAAGGCCGATGGGATAGCCGGTGCGGTTGCCTTTGACATATCCCGCCCGCGCGAAGCTTTCGTACACACAGGCGGCGACCTCCTCGCAGGTCACGCCGGGGCGGGCGCGGGTCATGGTGTCGTCGATCGCGGTCAGGATCGCCTCTTCGGCGCGGCGGATATCGGCGGGCACCTCGCCCAGATAAAGCGTGCGGCTGGCAGGGCAGTGATAGCGGTGATAGCAGCCCGAGATCTCGAAATAGGTGGCCTCGCCCCGGGTCAGCGGTCGGTCGTTCCAGGTGATATGCGAGGCCGAGGCCTCCAGCCCCGAGGGTGCGATGGGGGCAATCGCAGGATAGTCGCCGGCCAGTCCATCGGGGCCTGCGACGCCTGCCGCCTGTACCTCGGCCACCAGTTCGTGCTTCGGGCGGCCTTCGCGGAACCCTTCGCGCAGGACCGAATGCATATGCGCGGTCAGCACACCCGCCTTGCGCATCAGGTCCAGTTCGGCGGGGCTCTTGACTGCACGTTGCCAGTTCACCAGCCCGGTCGCATCCGACAGCGCGTCGCGGCCAAAGGCGGCTTCGAGCACCGCGTGGGATTTGGCCGAGTAATAGTAATTGTCCATCTCGACCCCCAACGCCCGGGTCCAGCCGCGGTCGCGCAGCAGGGTCACCAAGGCATCGACGGGATGGTGGTCGGCATGCTGGACATGTTCCTCGGGCCAGTCGAACAGGTCCTCGGGTGTCAACCATGTGGTCTGCGCGGCACCCGGCTTGTCCTGCGTCCGCCCCCACCAGAGCGGGTTGCCGCTGGCATGCAGGATGACCAGTTGCGGCACGTAAAAGCTCCAGCCGTCATACCCGGTGAGCCAAGCCATGTTCGACGGGTCGGCGACCAGAAGGGTCTCGACCCCAGCCGCCGCCATTGCGGCACGGGTGCGGGACAGGCGGTCGGCGTATTCGGTGGTGGAAAAGTCGCTGGCTGGCATTGGCAGGGTCCTTCCTACAGAGGTTCCGGGCGCCCGGTCAGACGATAGAGGACATGATCGCCCTCCAACCCCTTGAGCGGCGTTATGACGGCATCGGAGTAGTCGAAATCGTGCTGCGACCCGACCATGTTGCGGGTTGCGTCAGACAACAGGATATCGCCCGCTCCGGCAAAAGAGGCGATGCGGGCGGCCTTGTTCACCACGGTGCCAAAGAAATCGCCTCGGTTTTCCACCACCTCGCCGGTGTGCAGGCCGATGCGCAGGGCAAGGCGCGAGCCTTGCGTCCCGGTCCGAATGGCCGAGGCCGCACGGACTGCGCCGGTGGCGGATTGAAAGGATGACATGGTACCGTCGCCCAGCGATTTGACCAACGTGCCGCCATGCTCGGTCACGATTGCCTCGACCCGGCGGAAATGAGCGTCGATCAGGCGCACCCATTCCGCATCGCCCAAGGCCGCGGCCAGACGCGAACTGTCGACGATATCGGTAAACATGATGGTGGCGAGCCCGCCGGTGCCGAACCGGTGCGATCCGGCCTCGGCCGCCGCGATCAGGCGCTGAAAGGCGGTGTGCTCGATCCCCAGCTTGTCGCGGTTCGAGTCGGCCTGCGAGATATGGTGCTGCACCATCTTCCAGCTGCCGCGTTCCAGCACAAAGACAAAGGTCACCCGGTGGGTGCCCCGGCTGCCGGTGCTGGAAAAGGTGTAGTTGCTCTGATAGCTGGCCCAGCCGGTTTCGCCATGCTCATAGGCTTCGATCTCGATGTCCTCTTCGATGAAATCGGGGACCTCGGCCAGATGGTCGGCGATGCCGTCGCGCACCAGCTGCCCACGCCAAAGCTCGCCAGCGGCGCTGCCGATATAGACCAGCGCGTCGGATTGCGACAGGTAATGCGGCAGGTCGGCCACCTTATGACTGCGGATCAGGGTGGTCCAGCGGCGCACGATGGCCTCGATCTCGGGCGAGCGCTGGATCATGTCCGCCACTCCAGCCGGTGGACCCGGTGCAGGCCGTCGAAACCTTTGAGCGGGATGTCTGTCGGCGGGTGAATGACCACGCCCTCCACCGCGCCGGTCAAGTCGCGGGTATCGCCGGAAATCACGATCTCGCCCGGTGCCGCGACGGCGGCGATGCGGGCGGCCTTGTTGACCACGGTGCCAAAGAAATCCTCGCGGGTCTGGATCACCTCGCCGGTATGAATGCCGATCCGCAGGGCGATGGCGGGGCCGTCGGAGGCCTCGGTCGCGCGCAATATGGCCTGCGCGGCGCGCAATCCCTGTTCGGGTGAGGGAAAGCTCGACATGGTGCCATCGCCCAGCGATTTGACGAACTGTCCGCCCCGCGCCTCGATGATCTCGCGCAGCGTTTTGAAATGACGGGCCACCTCGGATGACCACAGCCGGTCGCCCATGGCCGAGGCGAGGCGCGAGGAATTGACGATGTCGGTGAACATGACCGAGGCGAAGCCCTCGCGCTGATCCAGCGAGAACCCCTGTTTCGCGGCGGCGACCAGATCGGCGATGGCCGTCTGTGCGGCACCGGTGAAATCCATGTTCGGGATCGGGACCGATCCATGGCGATGCACGATCTTCCACGCGCCGTCCTCGAGCGTGAAGATCAGGGTCGAACGGATCTGGAACACCCGGTCGGGCTGGGGGGCAAAAACCAGTTCATGACACATGCAGGCCCAGCCGGTGCCGTTGTGCTCGTAAGCTTCGGCAAAGGTCTCGTCATGTCTGATCAGATCGGGAATGTCCCCGAAGAAATCTCCGATCCCCTCGCGTACCGATGGGCCGGCCCAGTTCTCGTTCTCTCCGGTTCCGACAAAGCGAAGGTATTCGCGTTCGGTCAGCAGGTTGCGCAGATCGTTTGGCCGCCTGTTGGGAATCGCGTCGATCCAGCGCCGAGCAATGGCCAGCAGTTCGGGAGAGGCGACCACGCCACTCATCCGCGCCACTCCAGCCGGTGGATGACATGTTCGCCCGCGAGCCCCTTGAGCGGCGTGGTGACCGGGTCGGCAAAGCGAAATTCGTGGCCGCCGACCAGGATGCGGGTCGCGTCCGACAGCCGGATGTCGCCGGGTTGCGCGAGGCCTGCGATCCGCGCGGCCTTGTTCACCACCAAGCCGAAGAAATCGCCGCTGGCCTCGGTGACCTGTCCGCTGTGCACTCCGATACGCACGTGGAGGGGAGGTTCCGTTTCGCGCTCGGCCATCCGCTCCTGGATCGCCTGAGCCGCCATCAGCGCGGGACTGGCACCGTGAAAGGCCGACATGGTACCGTCCCCAAGTGTCTTGACGAGCTCGCCCTTATGCCGGGTTACGATTGTCTTGATCTCATGCACATGGTTCTGAACCAGATCGCTCCACGCCGCATCGCCGATGGTTTCCGTGATCACTGTGCTGTCGGCGATGTCGGTGAACATGATCGTGGCCAGCCCGGCTTGTCCGAGGTTTGGCCGGTCGCGCGCGGCGGCCTTTGCGATCTCGTCAAAGTTGCCCGGATCGTACCCCAGCGAGGTGGCGTTTGGGACCGGGTTCGAGT
This sequence comes from Ruegeria sp. YKSF070, assembly GCF_059612725.1. Taxonomy (NCBI): domain Bacteria; kingdom Pseudomonadati; phylum Pseudomonadota; class Alphaproteobacteria; order Rhodobacterales; family Roseobacteraceae; genus Ruegeria; species Ruegeria sp. YKSF070. The sequence continues at coordinate 117,758 of NZ_JBXWRD010000006.1, forward strand.
TGTGTAAATGAACGATTTTCCACTGGGCCTCTTCGAGGCCGAAAACGATGGTGCCCCGGAATTGGATTTTTGTGCCCGTATCCGGCGTGACCATTGTTGCGCTCCAGACCGACCAGCCCATGACATCCCTCTCGAATGCATGGATGTCGATATCCTCGTAGCGGAAGACGGCAAGCTCTTCGCGGGTTTCGGAAAAGAACCTGCGCAGCATGTCACCGGTGAACAACTCGCCTTCGGCGGATCCAAGGTAGAGCAGCGCGCTGCTTTGTGAGAATAGTCCGCTGGTAGATCCGTCGCGCCGGGCCGTGCACTGAAGAAACCGCCTGGTAATGGCGGCGAGTTCTGGCGAATTCTGGTAGCGGTCGGGCATGCAGAGCCTCCGGCCGGCGGAAAAAGGGACAACTGTTTTCTTTCTAAAGCCTCCGGCGGCTTTCCCGCAATCTCTTGAATGCGTGCTGGGCAGCCCGGGTGCAGGGTTCGGGCCGACGAGAAACATGCAAGGGGCAGGAAACATTCATGTAGTTTTCACCATCGAAGTCTTTCAGCCTGCGCAGCAGTCCTCGGGGTGAAGAAGGCAGGTTGGAAGAACTGTTCGGTTAGTCTCGCCACTCCAGCAGATGGGTCAGGTGGTCTCCCTCAAGCCCGCGCAGCCCCACGGTTGCGGGATTGGCAAAGACAAAACCGCCACTATCGCCGACCATCAGACGGGTGGCATCCGAGACCCGGATTTCCCCCGGCCCGGCAAGGGCGGCGATGCGGGCGGCCTTGTTGACCACGGTGCCGAAAACGTCACTGTCGCCGGCGATCAGGTCTCCGGTATGCAGGCCGATGCGGATACGCAGCCGGGGTTCGCTCTCGGCCGCGTCCATTGCCGTCTGGGCGGCTGTGGCGGCCGACAGCGCGGCGCGGGCCGAGGGAAAGCTGGACATGGTGCCGTCGCCAAGCGACTTGATCAATGTCCCGCCCAGACCCTCGACCAGCTGCCTCATCTTGCCGATATGGGCCTTGACCGCTTTCGACCACGGCGCGTCGCCCAGGGCGACCGCGATGGCGGTGCTGTCGGCGATATCGGTGAACATGATCGTTGCCAGCCCGGTTCGGTCCGGTGTCTCGGTCCCGGACAGGGCGGCGTTCAACAGGTCGTCGAAGCGCGCAAGCTCTCGCCCCAGACCTTCGGTATTGGTTCGCGGGATCGAGTTATGGACATGCGCGATGCGCCACTGGCCCTGTTGCAGGTGAAAGATCAGGGTTGTGCGCACCTCGGCGGCGGTCCCATCGGGTGCCTCGGCCTCGTGCACCGTGATCGACCAGCCCGCCGGGCCACAGGCAAAACCGTCGATCGAAGTGAAGCGCAGGCGCATCGGGGGATGCGCCTCGACGAACCGGCCAAAGGCATGCCGGAACTCTGGCCCCCGGCCGATTTCTTCGGGGGCGGTGCCGACGTAATACAATAGCGCGTCATCCGTCAGCAGGTTAACCATCGTGGCGCTGTCGCCGCTGGCATAGGCTTCGTGCCAGCGTCGTGCGATGGCGGCAATCTCGGGGCTGGGCTGGATCGACACGCTCACTCCCGCCACTCCAGCCTGTGGGTCACATGCCGCCCGTCCAGTCCCTTCAGGGCGACTTCAACAGGCGGCGAGAACCGGAACCTCCGGGCGCCACCGACCATGATGCGGGTGGCGTCCGACAGACAGATTTCTCCGGGTGCGCTCAGTGCGGCGACCCGTGCGGCCTTGTTGACGACGGTTCCGAACATGTCGCCGTCCTGTTCGACCAGATCGCCCGTATGCAGGCCGACCCGGATGCGCAACTGCGGCTCGTCCTCGCTGGCGGAGATGGTCCGTTGCAGCTCTGCGGCCGCCGTCAGCGCGCCCGAGGCCGAGGCGAAGGCCGACATGGTGCCGTCACCCAGCGTCTTGACCAGTGTGCCACCATGATCTGTTACGATGACTTCGACCTGTTTCAGGTGCCTGCTGACCGCGACCGACCAGCTGGTGTCGCCCAGGGTTTCGGCTAGCACCGAACTGTCCGCGATGTCGGTGAACATGATCGTTGCAAGGCCTGTGCGCGTGAACTCGGCGGGGGTGGCAAGTGCGGCTTCGAGCAGGTCCTCGAAGCCGCGCGATTCGTATCCCAGCGCCTCCATGTTCGATACCGGGTTCGAGTTGTGCACATGCACGATCCGCCAGACGCCCTGTTCCAGGTGCAGCACAAAGGTGGAGCGAAAGGTGATCTCCTTGCCGGTATCCAGCGACACCCGCTCGCCGAACCATTCGACCCAACCCAGTTCGCCGCATTCAAAGCCGCGAAACTCGTCCCTGTCCCAGGCAAAGCTGGGGATGTCCTGCATATAGCGTGCCATGCCCCGGCGCAGCGTGTCGCCGCGCCAGATCTCGCCATGGGAAGAGCCGATATATCCCAGCGCCGGATCGTCCGAGAACAGATTGGTCACGGTCACGTTGTCCCCCGACGCATAGGCCCGCAGCCACCGGCGGACGATGGCACCAAGCTCGGGCGAGGGGGTGATCGCGGCCATGGTGTCAGACGTCGATGGCTTGCATCACCTGTGGCTCGATCACGTCGACACCGGGCAGACCGTCGATCAGGGCCTGTGCGGATTGTTCCAGGATCGGGAAGGTGCGGTAGTGGCAGGGGATCACCGTCTTGAAGTCGAAATAGCGCTTGGCGGCATAGGCCGCGCCCTGCATGTCCATGGTGAAATGGCCCCCGGCACTGAGAATGCCGATATCGGGTTTGTAATAATCCCCCATCCAGTCCATGTCGGCCATGATGCCGGTATCGCCCGACAGATAGACCACATGCCCCTCGGCGGCGATCATGTAACCCACTTCAGAGCCACCGCTGCGCAGCCCGTCCGGCGTGGTGAAGGTCGAACTGTGCGAGGCGGGCACCATCGACACCCGTACCCCGTTCAGGGTCACCGTGCCACCCTTGTTGAACCCCACGGTCTCGATCTCTTCGGCCTCGCTCCAATAGCCCATCAGATCGTACTGACCCACCACCGGCACCTTGAGCAGGCGCGCCAGCGGCAGCACATCGACCACATGGTCGAAATGGGTATGGGTCAGCAGGATATGGGTGGCACCACTGACGGCGGCGTCGTGCTGATCCTCGGCCAGGGTAGGGTTGCCATTGAGCCAGGGATCGACCAGCAGCACGGCGTCGCCGCTCTCGATCCGGAAACTGCCATGTCCCAGCCAGATGATCTTCATGTGTCTTTCTCCCTGATATGTCTTGGTTTCACCCTAGCATCCGCTAAATGAAAATCCATGGATTGGTTGCGCGAAATCGACGGCTATTGCGAAAGGCTGGGGCCGGGATACTGGGCCGAGCCGGTGAACGCTGTGACCAACCTTGCCTTTGTGCTGGCGGCCATGCTGATGTGGCGGCGTACGCGGGGCGCGCGTGACGGGGTCGAGGCGGCGCTGATCGCCGTGCTGGCGCTGATCGGCCTGGGCAGTTTCCTGTTTCACACTTATGCGCAGGTCTGGGCCGCACTGGCCGATACGCTGCCTATCGTGGCCTATGTGCTGATCTACATCTATGCGATCAACCGCGCCGGGTGGGGCCTGCGCTCGTCGCAGGCGCTGCTGTTGACGGGCGGCTTCTTTCCGTATGCCGCTGCTACGGTGCCGCTGTTCGGATTGTTTCCGGGCCTCGGTGGGTCGGCGGCCTATGCGCCGATCCCGTTTCTGATCCTGATCTATGCCGCCCTGTTGCACCGCCGGGCGCCCGCGCTGGCACGTGGTCTGGCGCTCGGCGCGGGGATCCTGATCGTCTCGATCACCTTCCGGGCGCTGGACGATCCGTTGTGTGTGGGCTGGCCTCTTGGCACCCATTTCCTCTGGCATCTGCTGAACGCGCTCATGCTGGGCTGGATGATCGAAGTCTATCATCGTCATCGGCGCGGAATCTGAGTCTGTCGTTTCCGGGATTGACGGCGCTTGATCGGGCCGCCGATATGGGCCGCTGAAACAGGGAGAGGTGGATATGGGCGATCTGACGGCAGATGTTCTGGTGATCGGCGGCGGTACCGCGGGCTTTGGCGCGGCGGTGGCAGCGGGGCGGCTGGGGCTCGATGTGGTGCTGCTCGAAGCGGGGACCAAGGTGGGCGGGGTCATGGCGTTCTGTCCCGGCATGCCCTGGGGCGCGGCCTATCCTCAGGATGAGAGCATAGGCGGGCTGATGCAGGAACTGACCGAACGGCTGATGGCGATTGACCCGCCGATGGCCGAGAAGCGGCCCTGCACGCTGGAAAACTTCGGCCCCGAGATCCAGTACGATCACGACGCTGCCACCACGATGATGTTCGAGATGCTGGAAGAGGCGGGCGTGCGGGTGTTCCTGGGCGCGGTGGCCTTTGCCCCGCTGATGGAGGGGGACCGTATCGCCGCGGTCGAGTTCTTTGACCGGCGCGGACCGCAGCGGATTGCGGCGCAGATCGTGATCGACTGTTCCGGCGATGGCGACATTTCGGCCAAGGCAGGCGTGCCCTTCACGCTGGGCGACGGGCAGGGCAACATGATGGCGGTGACGCTGTCCTTTTTCATGGAAGGCGCGGACTGGGACCGGGTATTTGCCGAGAACGATCCCTATTTCCGCCGCTACGCCGCCAAGGGGATCGCCGAGGGGCGGCTGCACCCGCATCTGGCGCAGCTCTACCTGATGAAGGGGTTTCACCCCGGCACGGTCTTCTGCAACTCGGTCGCCATTCGCGGGGTGAATGGCACCGACCCCGCCGATGTGACCCGCGCGACGCAAGAGGGGCGGCGGCGTTGCCTGCAACTGGCTCAGTTCCTGCGTTCGGATGTGCCCGGGTTCGAGGCCGCGCATATGTCGCAGCTGGGTCCGACCGTGGGCGTGCGCGAGACCCGCAAGCTGGAAGGAGTGTACAAGGTCACCGGCGCCGATCTGGCGGCGGGCACCAAGTTTGCAGACGGGATCGTTGCCTGTGACAACCCGATCGACGACGTGATGCGCACCTCGGACCAGATGACCCATGACGCCATGGTCGAGCGCGGCGGCTATTACACTATCCCGTTTCGGTCGCTGTTGCCGAAAGCGGTTGCGAACCTGATGTTCGCGGGGCGCATCCTGTCGGCCGACCTGGTGGCCTTTGCTTCGGTTCGGGGGATGCCGCAATGCATGGCGATGGGGCAGGCCACCGGAACAGCGGCGCACCTGGCGATTCGTGACGGCGTGCCGGTGCAGCAGGTGGATATCGCTGAACTGGTGAGGCTGTTGTCAGAGCAGGGGGTTTCGCGTCTTGCGCTATGATGCTGGATTGATCAAGCTCCCTAAATGGCAACGTTTTTGAATTTTCCATGCCCATAAGTTCAAGTATAGGCATCATTCGTTCAATCGTTTGAACGATCTGTCGTATCGCTTGAACGTCTGAACATTCACGGCAGCGGCCTCGTGATGCAGTTTCCTGACACACCCGCCAGTCAACTGGTCGGGCGATATCAGTCAACCGAAAGGAAACCAAACGATGTCTCGCATGATCACCTTTGCCGCCGCTGCCCTGTCGGCCCTGCTCGCCTTTGGCCCTGCCATGGCCGCCGACGAAATCAACGTGGTGCCCGGCCTGACCGCCGCTGGCGCGCCGTTGGGCCTGCATGGCTCGGACCCGGTCGCGCTGCTCGACAAGGGCAAGAACCGCGAAGGCAGCGCCGCGCATACCGCCGTGCATGACGGCGTGGCCTATTATTTTGCCTCCGAGAAGAACCTCAAGGCGTTCCAGGCCAACCCCGATCACTACTCCGTGCAGAACGGCGGATTCTGCACCTTTGGCGTCTCTGTGGGCAAGAAGTTCGACGGCGACCCGAACTATGCCGCCGTGGTCGATGGCAAGCTCTATGTCTTCCTGAACGAAGAGATCTACAAGATGTTCGAGAAGGACAAGGCCGGAACCATCGCCAAAGCGGCGGCCAACTGGACCAAGATCGAGCACAAGGCGGCCAAGGATCTCTGACCCACCCGCTTCCCGGATCGGCCCGTGCGAACCCTTGCGCGGGCCGTTTGGTTTTGGTCGCTTGACCTTTGCCGCGCGCGCCGGTCATCTGCCCTGATGCGCAGGGAGTGAGCGATGACGGCGGCGATTATGACCGACAGGGCGCGGCGCGCCGGGATCGCGGGCGCGATAGCCTGCACCACCATCTTTGCGCTGACCGTTGGCCTCAGCTTTCCGCTCTTGTCGCTGGTGCTGGAGGATCAGGGTATCAGCGAGGCGGCCATCGGGGTCAACGCGGCGATGACGCCGCTGGGCATTATGATCGCCTCGCCCTTTTACCCGCGCCTGATCGAGCGCTTCGGCAGTTGGCAGGTGGCCATCGGCTCGCTGCTGCTGTCGGCGCTGCTGATCCTGTCGCTGGGGCTGACCCGCTCCTTTGGCGCGTTTCTGGTGCTGCGGCTGATGCTGGGCATGGCCGATGTGGGCATCTTCATTGTGTCGGAAACCTGGATCAACCAGTTGGCCCGCCCCGAGACGCGCGGCCGGGTGGTGGGCATCTATGCCACCGCGCTGTCGGTGGGGTTTGGCGCGGGGCCGTTCACGTTGGCGCTGATCGGGTTCCAGAGCTTCACCCCATTTGCCGTCGGCGCGGCGTGCTGTGTCCTGGCCATCGGCGTGGTGCTGGCGGTGCGCGCCCATGCGCCGGATGTCTCGGACGAGGCGCCAGTGTCGCCTCTGGGGTTCCTGCGACGGGCGCCGACCCTGCTGGCGGCAATCTGCGTCTACGCCTTTTGGGAGGGCACGATGCTGTCGCTGTTCCCGGTCTTTGGCCTGGCGGCGGGGCTGACGGTGGCGGTGGCGACCTCGGCCCTGTCGGTGGCGTTCCTGGGCAATACGGTGTTGCAGATCCCCATCGGATGGCTGTCGGACCGGACCTCGCGCCGGCAGGTGATGGTGCTCTGTGCGCTGCTGACCGCGCTGGGCGCGCTGCTTTTGCCCGGCCTGCCTGACCGGCTGCCCTTGTTCCTGGGCGTGCTCTTTGTCTTTGGCGCCACGGCGGGCGGCATTTATACGATGGCGATGTCGGAACTGGGCGACCGGTTCAGCGGCAGTGACCTGTTGGCGGGCAATGCCGCCTTTGCCATCGCCTTTGGCATGGGCGGGCTGCTGGGCGGGCCGATCACCGGTGCTGCGATGCAGCTGACTGGAAATGGCGGCTTTGCCGCTGTTCTGGCGCTGATTTTTGCGGCAATGGCGGCGCTTGCCTATCTGCGCAGGCGGAGCGGCTAACTACCACCTGTCCGTTGCCCTTGCGACCGCGCCCATGGGGCGGTAAATGCGGGCCTGACGCAGATGAGGGAAACCGATGTCGATTGACCAAAGCACCGCCGCCAAAGTGGCCAAGCTGGCCCGGATCAAGGTGGACGAAGAAGCGCTGCCTGCGCTGGCCGCCGAATTCAACACCATCCTAGGTTTCATCGAGCAGCTGAACGAGGTGGATGTCGAAGGCGTCGAGCCTATGGTCTCGGTCACGCCGATGCGGCTGAAGCGCCGCGCGGACGGGGTGACCGACGGCAATCAGCAGGCCAAGGTCCTGTCCAACGCGCCCGACGCGCGCGAGGGGTTTTTCGCGGTTCCCAAGGTGGTGGAGTAAGACATGAGCGATCTGAACACGCTGACGCTGGCCCAGGCGCGCGATGCGCTGCGCAAGGGCGAGACCACCTCGGTCGCGCTGACCGAAAGTTGCCTTGCCGCCATCGAGGGGGCAGGGGCGCTCAACGCCTTTGTCCACAAGACCCCCGAGATCGCGCTGGAGCGTGCGAAAGCTGCCGACGCGCGGCTGCAAACGGGCGATGCGCCCAAGATGTGCGGCCTGCCGATCGGCATCAAGGACCTGTTCTGCACCAAGGGCGTGCCGAGCCAGGCGGCCAGCCGTATCCTTGAAGGGTTCAAGCCGGAATACGAATCCACCGTCAGCCAGCAACTGGCCGACGCCGGTGCCGTCATGCTGGGCAAGCTCAACATGGACGAATTTGCAATGGGTTCGTCCAACGAGACCTCGTGCTATGGCAATGCGGTCAACCCCTGGCGCCGTGGCAATGACGACGCGGCGCTGACGCCGGGCGGCTCGTCCGGTGGCTCCGCCGCTGCAGTGGCCGCCGATCTGTGCCTGGCGGCGACCGGCACCGACACCGGCGGCTCGATCCGCCAGCCTGCCGCCTTTGTCGGCATCACCGGCATCAAACCGACCTATGGTCGCTGCTCGCGCTGGGGCATCGTCGCCTTTGCCAGCTCGCTGGATCAGGCCGGGCCGATGACCAAGGATGTGCGCGACGCCGCCATCATGCTCGAGGCGATGTGTGGCCACGACCCCAAGGATTCGACCAGCGCCGATCTGGCCGTGCCCGATTTTGAGGCCATGCTGACCGGCGATATCCGCGGCAAGGTGATCGGCATCCCGCGCGAATACCGCATGGATGGCATGCCCGAAGAGATCGAGGCTCTTTGGCAGCAGGGCACAGAGATGCTGCGCGCCGCCGGGGCCGAGATCCGCGACATCTCGCTGCCGCATACCAAATACGCGCTGCCCGCCTATTACGTGATCGCGCCTGCCGAGGCCTCGTCGAACCTCGCCCGCTATGACGGGGTGCGCTATGGCCACCGCGCCAAGCTGGCGCAGGGCGACGGCATCACCGAGATGTACGAGAAAACCCGCGCCGAAGGGTTCGGACACGAGGTGCAGCGCCGGGTTATGGTCGGCACCTACGTGCTCTCGGCGGGCTTTTACGATGCCTATTACAACCGCGCCCGCAAGGTACGCAGCCTGATCAAGAAGGACTTCGAGGATGTCTTCGCCGCCGGTGTGGACGCGATCCTGACACCCGCCACCCCCTCGGCGGCCTTTGGCCTGGGCGAGATGGCGGATGCCGATCCGGTGCAGATGTACCTCAACGACGTGTTCACCGTCACCGTGAACCTCGCTGGCCTGCCCGGCGTGTCGGTACCCGCCGGGCTAGACAAGCAGGGGCTGCCGTTGGGCCTGCAATTGATCGGCCGTCCGTGGGAGGAAGGCGATCTGCTGAATACGGCCTATGCGCTGGAACAGGCGGCGGGCTTTGTGGCCAAGCCCGGAAAATGGTGGTAAACCTGTCGGCAAAGCAAAAGAGCAGGACGGCAACAATGCGCGTATTCTATCTTGTCCCCGTGATCGGGGTGCTTGCGGCTTGTGATCCGGCGGTGCCGGATTCGGCTGCCGGGGTTGGCTTCAACACACCTGAATATCAGGCCCAGCGCGACGCGGTGCTTCAGGGCCAGACGGTGACCGGCGATCCGCTGATCCCGCCCTCGGCGGTGTCCAGCGAAGGTTTGCCGCCCGCCGGATCCCCGGCGCTCGACCCAGCCACTGCGGTTCCGGTTCAGACCACCGCCCAGACTGCGTCCTATGTTCCGCAATCTGGTGACACAGCGGACGATATCGCCCGCGAAACCGCGGCAGCGCTGGCCGCCGCCAATGGCAATTCCGGCGTCGCCCCGGTCGAGGCCAGCCCCTCGAACCCGGCGCCCGCTCTGGTCAGCAATCCTAGTATCTCCGACGAGCAGGACTTCCAGGCCGTTGCCAGCCGCGAGTCGATTCAAAGCGATGCCGAACGTATCGCCCAGAATCGCGCCTCGTATCAGGTGGTCGCTCCCACTGCGCTGCCTCAGCGCGACGCGGATGGCAGCCCCAATGTGGTACAATACGCGCTATCGACCAGTCACCCCAAAGGCACCCAGGTCTATAGCCGCGCCGGATTCAATCTCGCCGCCAAGGCCGAGCGCAATTGCGCTGCCTTCCCCTCGCCCGACCAGGCCCAGATCGAGTTCCTGTCCAACGGTGGCCCGCAGCGCGACCGCAAGGGGCTGGATCCTGATGGCGATGGCTATGCCTGTGGTTGGGATCCGGCGCCGTTCCGTCGCGCGGTGCAGAACTAGGGCGCGTGACCCCGCACTGGCACCCTTCGCCCAATTACGGACCCCGCCGCGACGGGCTGACCCCGTCGCTGGTGGTGCTGCATTATACCGCCATGGACAGCGCCAAGGCGGCGCTTAAGCGGCTCTGCGACCCAGAGGCCGAGGTATCGGCCCATTACCTGATCGGTGCCGATGGCACCCTCTGGCAGATGGTGGACGAGGCCGACCGGGCCTGGCATGCAGGGGTTGGGGAATGGCAGGGGCTGGGTGACATCAATTCGCGCTCCATCGGCATCGAACTCGACAATCGCGGCGATCACCCGTTCTCGGCACCACAGATGGCCACGCTTGACGGCCTGCTGGGAGATATCTTGCGCCGCTGGGCGATCCGACCCGCAGGCGTGATCGGTCATTCCGACATGGCGCCCGGTCGCAAATGCGATCCCGGCCCGCGATTCGACTGGGCCCGCCTCGCCCGGCTTGGTCTCGCCGAGACGTCGGGAAGCGGGTCATGCGCCGAGGACCCCACACCCGAGCACCTGCGCACCGCCGCCCGCGCGGCGGGCTTTACCGCGCCTGCCGATGACAAGGCGCTGCTGGCGGCCCTGCGCCTGCGCCACCGCCCTTGGGGCCGTGGCCCGCTCTGCGCTGCCGATCTGGCCGCCTTGCCCCTTCATTCCGCGCAAAATACTCCGGGGTGAATTGGCCGCAGGCCAAGAGGGGCAGCGACCCTTTTCCGCCCGCCTCTTGACCTCCCCCCCGTCAGCGCCTAACTGCGATCTCGCGCGGAGGGCCGGATGGCCGCGTGGGGGGCGACCCCCGCGAGGAAAGTCCGGACTCCATGAAACAGCGGTGCCGGGTAACGCCCGGGCGGGGAGACCCGACGGAAAGCGCCACAGAGAACAGTCCGCCGCGCAGGTCGCGGCAAGGGTGAAACGGTGGGGTAAGAGCCCACCGCGCCCCTGGCAACAGGGGCGGCACGGCAAGCCCCACCGGGAGCAATGCCAAATAGGACCCCCGCGCGGGACGCGTCGGTTTCGGCCGATACCTCCGCTAGGCCGCTTCAGCCGAGAGGGGTCGGGTTGGCAGCTTGAGGCGCCTGGTAACAGGCGCCCCAGAGGAATGGTCATCGAAGGGGGCAACCCCGGAACAGAATCCGGCTTACAGGCCCTCCGCGCGCATTTTCCCGGGCTCGCCCTATTGACTCGGCCCACACGCCGGGTAAAAGCGCAGCCTCAGGACAGAATTCAACCGAAAGGCCCCTGCCTTTTCGGACGCAGGAGATAACCATGGCGAAGCCGACGACCATCAAGATCCGTCTGAACTCGACCGCGGGCACGGGCCACTTCTATGTGACCAAGAAGAACGCGCGTACGATGACCGAAAAAATGACCGTGCGTAAGTACGATCCGGTTGTGCGCAAGCATGTCGAGTACAAGGAAGGCAAGATCAAGTAATCTTGTTCCTTCTGAAAGTATGACGGGGCCGCTCCTTCTGGAGCGGCCTTGTTCGTTTTAACATGGAGACGGTGCACGGGTCGCTTGCCTTTGCGGGTCCGGCAGGGCTAGGCTTGCAGCGTCTGCCACCAAACCCATGACGGTCATGAAGAAAATCCTGCTGCCCGCCTTTGCCCTTATGTCCCTGTCCGCCTGCGCCAGCCTATGGCACCGCGAGGGGGTCGGGTTCACCGGTATCGACGGCGAGCCCAAGACCTTTACCGCTGAAAAGGGTTCGGCCGATTACGTGGCCCGCCGCCTCAGCGTACCGGCAGAACTTGCTGGCAAGCCGGTTCAGCGTCTGCGCAGCGAGAAGGGCGATATCGCAAGCCTGGCAGGTGTCGCCATCGCCGCCGGAGGGCGCAGCCCTCAGACCGCCGTCGAGGTTGGAAGCGGAACGCTCGACCTGTTTCTCAGCACGGTCGAAGTGAACAATGTGCTCTTTGCGGTTCTGCGTACGCAGGAGGACGGGATCGACCGCCTGCCCGAGGGCGCGGATGCCGCCTTTGCCCAGTCGGTCCCGCGCCTGACGGGCTGTCTGGCCGGTGTGCAGGTCTATCAGGCGGGTTCCGCCAAGCGGACCACCGGGCTGGCAGTGCCGCTCGACTGCCGCTGAGCGAAACTGCGGCGCGCAACGAGAAAGGGCGGGGAAACCCCCGCCCTTCGCAGTTCTGGATGTTGCCTGTCTTATTCGCGGTTGCCCAGCAGTTGCAGCAGGAACATGAACATGTTGATGAAGTCCAGATAGAGGCTCAGCGCACCCATGATGGCGGCTTTGCCCAGCCATTCCTGGTCGCCCGAATGGGCCATCTGCAGATAGGTGGTCTTGATGTTCTGGGTGTCATAGGCGGTGAGGCCGGCAAAGATCAGCACACCGATCACCGAGATCGCAAAGGTCATCGCGGACGAGGCCACGAAGATGTTGATTACCGATGCGACGACCAGCCCGATCACGCCCATCAGCAGGAAGGTCCCCATGGCGCTGAGGTCCTTCTTGGTCGTGTAGCCGTAAAGCGACAGACCGGCAAAGGCGATGGCGGTGACCAGGAAAACCTGAATGATCGACTGACCGGTGAAGATCAGGAAGATCGAGCTGAGAGACAGGCCCATCACCAGGGCGAATACGTAGAAGATGAGCTGTGCGGCGGCAGCCGACAACCGGTTCACGGCTGCGCCGAAGCCAAAGACAAAGGCCAGCGGGGCAAACATGATCACCCATTTCAGCGGCGAGGCATAAAGCGAATAGCCGATCTGGGTCAGGTATTTGTCGGCGCTGAGCTGGGCTACAGCGGCGCTGGGATCAGTGGTCACCGCCAGCCCCGAGATTGCCCAGGCGGCAGCAAAGGTGATCAGCATGCCCACGGACATCGTACCGTAGACCTTGTTCATGTGGGCGCGCAGACCCTCGTCGATCTGGGCGGCGCGCAAACCGGCAGTGGACCGGATCGTGTCGAATTGAGCCATTTGGGTCTCCCTGAAATCAAACTCGGGCCGCAAGGGCTACCCTGCGGCATTCCCGTCAAATATCGGAGAGCAGCCCCGTGAATTCAAGTATTTCCGAGTCGGATTTACGCTCAAACCGCCCGAAAAAATGGCCCGCGCGGGGCGGGCCAAGGCAGGGGAAGAGCTGAAGCGGCTATTCCGGCTTATTTCAGCCAGTGATGCGGGGCATTCCAGAACGGTCTCGCGGCCTCGGTCCGGGCCTCGGCGCGGGTGATCCCCATGTCTTCGAGCGCCCGGTCGTCGAGGTGCCGTAACTCCTGACGTTGGCGGCGCAGCGCCAGAAGGTCGTAGAATACGGCAAGCCGGGATCGGGGTGCGGGCCGGCAGGGGTGCGAGGCGGTGACAAAGGCCATGACGTGTCCTTTCTGATTTCGTGATGTGAGTTCGGGTGACAATCAATTTCCTTGATAGATATGGTGGGATGTGCTTCATTATGGAAACGAATGTTTTTGAACTCGTCCATCAAGGTTTGGAATGATACGCAATCTCGACATCACAACCCTGCGCAGTTTCGTGGCCGTGGCCGACAGTGGCGGCGTCACGCGGGCCGCCGGGTTCCTGCACCTAACGCAGTCGGCGGTCTCCATGCAGATAAAGCGGCTGGAGGAACTCTTGGATCTGCAACTGCTGGACCGCAGCGGGCGCGGCATTGCGCTGACCGCCTCGGGTGAGCAACTGCTGGCCTATGCCCGCCGTATGGTGGCGATGAATGACGAGGTGATCGCACGGCTGACCGATCAGGCCTTTGAGGGCGAGGTGGTGCTGGGCGTGCCGCATGATATCGTCTATCCGGCGATCCCGCGCGTGCTCCAACAGTTCAACGCCGCTTATCCGCGGGTGCGGGTGCAACTCTTGTCCTGCTATACCTCCTGGCTGAAAGAGCAGTACGAACGTGGCGAATGCGACGTGATCCTGACCACCGAACCGGGGGGTGGCGATCATTGCGAGACGATTGCGGAACTGCCCCTGCGCTGGATCGGCGCGGCGGGGGGCTCGGCCTGGCGGCAACGGCCGCTGAAACTGGCGCTGGGACGGCGCTGTCTGTTCCGTGCCAGCGTGATCGCGGCGCTGGATGCGGCGAATATCCCCTGGGAGCTGTCGGTCGAGACCGAGAACGACCGCACCATCGAGGCGACCGTGTCGGCCGATCTCGCGGTGCATGCGATGCTGGAAGGCACTGCCGCGCCGCATCTGGCGCAGATCGAGTCCGATACGCTGCCGGTGCTGCCCTCACACAAGATCAACCTTTACGGCGGCAAGGACGGCAAGGGACAGATCGTCGATGCCCTGGTCGACCTGGTCCGCCAGAACTTTGCCAAGATGGGCAACGGCCATCTGCGCGCGGTAAGCTGAGCGATCGCTGCCAAGCGGTGCGCCTGCGGCGCAAGACGATATCTCGTCGTCGTGCCTCCTCCTCGGCACGTGTCGCGCCGCGACATGCCACCGCCAAGACAGAGTATGTGGCGGCGGTGGACGCCTCCGGCGGGAGTATTTGCGACCAGAAAGAAGCGGCTGTCAGGGGGTGATGACGACCTTGCCGGTGGCGGTTCGGCTGCGCAGGAGCTCCAGCCCTTCGGCGGCGCGTTCGAGGGGCAGGACATGGCTGACATGCGGGTGCAGGCGCCCCTGCTCGTACCAGTCGAGCAGGGTCTGGAAGCTGTCCCGGATTACCTCGGGGCGGAACTTCAGATAACCACCGATGTAGAAACCGATCACGGTGAGATTCTTGACCAGCAGGTGATTGGCGGGGATCTGCGGCACCTCGCCGCCGGCAAAGCCGATGGGCAGCAGCCGCGCCTCGGGATTGGCGGCGCGGAAGGCGGCCTTGAAAACATCGCCCCCGATCGCGTCATAGACGACATCGACGCCGCCCAGATCGAGCAGGCGGGTGCGCAGATCTTCGTTGGCGTCAATCAGGATATCGGCTCCGGCCTGGCGGGCGATCTCGAGCTTGTCTGCGCCACGGGCCTGCGCGATCACCCGCGCACCCATGAGTTTGCCGATCTCGACCGCGGTCAGCCCCACACCGCCGGCCGCACCCGTGACCAGGAGAGTCTCGCCCGGTTGCAGGCGGGCGCGGTGATCGAGCGCCATATGGCTGGTGCCATAGGCAATCTGGAAGGCGGCGGCATGTTCGAAACTCATGGCGTCAGGCAGGGGCAGGGCACGGTCCGCGTCGAAAACCCCGTGCTCGGCCAGTCCGCCCTGGCCTGCGTAGACCGCGATTCGGTCGCCGATATTCAGGTGTGAAACACCGGCTCCGAGCGCGCTGATCGTGCCTGCAACCTCCATTCCCAGGGTGAAAGGCGCGGCCGGGGTATCCTGATAGGTGCCCTTCTGCATCAGCAGATCCGCGAAATTCAGACCACAGGCGCGAATATCGATCCGCACCTGGCCCGGCCCCGGTTCGGGCACCGGTTGGTCGATCAGTTGCGCGGGGGTGCCGGCGCTTTGCACGGTGAATGAGCGCATTGCCGCTTCCTCTTGATTTTCGGACATAAAGACTGACCGAGGCGCCGGTGTCAAACTGCGGTGGGACAGGCGGGGGCTTGGGCGTCGTATCGCGGTTCTGCGGGTTCCCTTGCGTTACCTTTCAGGAGTTGTATCGGTGGTTTTGCGCCACAACCTAGGGTGAAGTGGTGCGCCCTGCGTTCAACCAGCTTGAATTTAGTTGCGAATTTCGGCATATTCCTAGCCGGTGCGGTTCGGGTCGCTCAACGATATTAGGGAAAAATTAAACGGCCGTGTCAGATGGTTGTGACAGGCTGTGCCCTTTGTGCCGATACCCGGGCGGTTGTCTGTGTAACAGAGGAGAAATCGAATGACCCATCCTGTCGACGTTCACGTGGGCAAGCGCGTGCGACACCGCCGCTGGTTGATCGGCATGACCCAGCAACAACTGGCCGAGCAGGTCGGCATCAAGTTTCAGCAAATTCAGAAATACGAAACCGGTGCCAATCGCGTCAGCGCGTCCCGCCTGTGGGATATTGCCGAAGCGCTGGACGTTCCGGTCAGCTTCTTCTTCGAAGGTCTGGAGGAGGCCGACAAGGAGGTC
The DNA here is from genome assembly GCF_059612725.1 of Ruegeria sp. YKSF070. NCBI lineage: Bacteria > Pseudomonadati > Pseudomonadota > Alphaproteobacteria > Rhodobacterales > Roseobacteraceae > Ruegeria > Ruegeria sp. YKSF070. The sequence goes on from NZ_JBXWRD010000006.1 coordinate 133,737, forward strand.
GCCGAAAAGCCGAGCGTGCCCGCGGACCTGATGGGGGACAAAGAGGCGCTGGACCTTGTGCGCTCCTATTATGCCATCCCTGAAAACCAGCGTCGGCGCCTGTTCGAACTGGCCCGTGTGTTGAGCGACGTGGCCTGAGCCGCGCCAGCATATTGCAAATTGGAGCGGCGGGTGGCAATGCATCGTCATGAAACCTGCTGACTTCTCCGATCTCGAAATCGCCGAAAAACTGGCTGATGCCGCTCGTGCGGCGATCCTTCCCTATTTTCGTCGGATTGACCTTGGCGCCGAAAACAAGCTGGACACCGGATTCGATCCGGTGACCGAGGCGGATCGTGCCGCAGAATTGGTAATGCGCGATATCCTTGCCCAGCTGCGTCCCGACGACGGTATCCATGGTGAGGAGTTCGATGCGGTCGAGGGGCGAACGGGCCGCGTCTGGGTCCTTGACCCGATTGATGGCACGCGTGGCTTCATCTCGGGCACGCCGACCTGGGGGGTCTTGATCGCCCTGTCGGATGCGCGCGGCCCGTTTCTTGGCATCGTGGACCAGCCCTACATCCGCGAACGTTTTGTCGGAACGCCCGAGGGCGCCTATGTGACCGGACCGCTGGGACGGCAGGCATTGGCCACGCGGCAAGGCACCGATCTGTCCGATGCGGTCCTGTTCACCACCTTTCCTGAACTTGGCAGCACCGAAGAAGAGGCGGCGTTCCGTGCCGTGTCGAGCCGGGTCAAGCTGACCCGCTACGGCATGGATTGCTATGCCTATGCTTTGCTGGCTGCGGGACTGGTTGATCTGGTTATCGAGGCGGGGCTGAAGGCGGTGGATATCCAGGCGCCCATCGCCTTGATCGAGGCCGCAGGCGGCATCGTCACCGATTGGCGTGGTGGCCCCGCGCATGAGGGCGGACGGGCCCTTGCGGCGGCCAATCCGCAGCTTCACAGCGCCGCGTTGGAGTTCCTGAGCGGGGTCTGAGGGTCTTGCATCCGACCAGCGCCGGGCCTAGCATTCCTCTAGCCGGTTCTTGAGCCCGTTTTCCGCCGGCCTGACACACTTCCTATGAAGCGGGCCCGACAGGGGAAGTGTGCAACATGACCGAACATCTGATTCGAAATGCCGATACCATTCTGACAATGGATGCGGGCTGCCGAGAGCTGGCCGGCGAGGATATCCTGATCCGCGACGGGGTCGTAGTCGCGATCGGGCCGAACCTCGCCACGGTGGGCGAGGTGCACGAGGCACGCGGTTGCGTGGTGACACCCGGTCTGGTGAACACCCATCACCACCTCTACCAAAGCCTGACCCGCGCGGTGCCGGGCGGGCAGGACGCGCTGCTCTTTGGTTGGCTCAAGACGCTCTATCCGATCTGGGCGCGCTTCGGGCCCGAGGAGATGTTTGTCTCGGCCCAGATCGGGCTGGCCGAGCTGGCGCTGTCGGGCTGCACGCTCAGTTCCGATCACCTCTACCTTTACCCCAATGGCGCGCGACTTGACGATACCATCGCCGCCGCCGCCGAGCTTGGCCTGCGCTTTCACCCCACACGAGGTGCCATGAGCATCGGCGAAAGCGCGGGCGGCCTGCCGCCCGATACGCTGGTCGAGGGTGAGGCCGCGATCTTGGACGACATGATCCGGGTGGTCGATGCGTTTCATGACGCGGGCGAGGGCAGCATGTGCCGGGTGGGCCTTGCCCCCTGTTCGCCCTTCTCGGTCAGCCGTGACCTGATGCGCGATGCCGCCCTGCTGGCACGGGACAAGGGTGTGATGCTGCATACCCATCTGGCGGAGAACGACGAGGATGTCGCCTATAGCCTGGCGCAATTCGGTTGCCGCCCCGGCCAATATGCCGAGGATCTGGGCTGGACCGGCCCGGATGTCTGGCACGCCCATTGCGTCAAGCTCGACGGGCCGGAGATCGACCTTTTCGCTCGCACGCGCACCGGCGTCGCGCATTGTCCCTGTTCCAACTGCCGGCTGGGCAGCGGCATCGCTCCGGTCCGGGCGATGCGTAACGCGGGTGTCCCGGTGGGGCTGGGGGTCGATGGCTCGGCCAGCAACGACAGCAGCAACCTGATGGGCGAGGCACGCCAAGCGATGCTGCTGCAGCGGGTGGCGAGGGGCGCCGATGCCATGTCGGCGCGCGAGGCGCTGGAGATTGCCACCCGCGGCGGCGCTGATGTGCTGGGCCGCCCCGATTGCGGTCGGCTCGAGGTGGGCAAACGCGCCGATATCGCGGTCTGGGATGTCTCGGGCATCAACAGCGCTGGCAGCTGGGACCCCGCCGCGCTGCTGCTGGCCGGACCGACGCGGGTCAAACATCTCTTTGTCGAGGGCCGCCAGATCGTGCGCGACAGCCAGATCATCACCATCGACCTGCCGCGCATGATCGAACGACAAAACAGCCTCGCCCGCACGCTGATGGGCTGAACCCCTTCATTTCGCAAAAAATACTCCCGCCGGAGGCAAAGATTTTTCTACGAAAAATCTTTCACCGGCCGAGACGGCGGTCAGACTCGTCTGCCGCCGATCCAGACCTCGGCAATTGCGCGGTCGTCTCCCATCATGATGGTTGGGAACAGCGCTTCCCACAGGTCGTCCGCCACGGCGCTGCGCTGGGCGATGGCGGGGGTCGAGGCGAGGTCTAGCACCACCAGATCGGCCTCCATCCCCGCTGCGATATTGCCGATCTGGTGATCCATCCGCAGCGCCCGGGCCGAGCCCTTTGTGGCCAGCCAGATCAGTTGCGCAGCATGGAGCGGCACGCCGCGCAACTGGCCGATCTCATAGGCCGCCGCCATGGTGCGCAGCATCGAAAAGCTGGACCCGCCACCGGTATCGGTGGCCAGCCCGATCCGCTGCCCCTCACCCATCAGCCCGGCCATGTCGAACAGGCCCGACCCGATGAACGTGTTCGAGGTCGGGCAATGGATCAGCCCGGCGCCATGCTCGCGCAGCCGGTCGCGCTCGCGCCTCTCCAGGTGGATGGCATGGCCATAGAGCCCGCGCCCGCCTAAAAGCCCATGCTGCTCGTAGGTGTCCAGGTAATCGCGCGCCTCGGGGTAGAGGCCCTTGACCCATTCTATTTCGTCGGTCTGCTCGCTCAGGTGGGTCTGCATCAGGCAATCGGGATGCTCGGCCCAGAGCGCGCCCATCGCATCCAGCTGTTCAGGCGTCGAAGTGGGCGAAAACCGGGGCGTGATCGCATAGGAGATCCGGTCGACCCCGTGCCACTTCTGTAAAAGTGCCCTGGACTGGTCATAGGCGCTTTGCGCCGTGTCGCGCAGGAATTCGGGCGCGTTGCGGTCCATACAGGTCTTGCCCGCGACCACCCGCTGCCCGCGCGCCTGCGCCTCGGCAAAGAAGGCCTCCACGCTCTCGGGATGGATGGTGCAGAAACTGCACATGGTGGTGGTGCCATGCGCCGCCGTCAGATCCAGATAGCGCTCGGCGATCTCGGAGGCATAGGCCGGATCGGCGAACTTGCGCTCCTCGGGAAAGGTATAGGTGTTGAGCCAGTCGATCAGGCGCTTGCCCCAACTCGCGATCATCGCGGTCTGGGGATAATGCACATGCGCATCCACGAATCCGGCCAGGACGACACGCGACCCGTGGTCGATCTCACTCGCCCCCGGTGCCGCTCTGCGCATCGCCTCCAGCGTGCCGACGGACGCGATATGCGAGCCGTCGATCAGAACCGCCTCGTCAACCCGCACCGCATCCGCGGGCGCGTCTTCGAACGGGGAGCGGGCAAAGGACAGGACTTGTCCCCTGAGGATCGTCTTGCCGGTCATGGTCCGCTTCTCCTTCGCTCGGTACAAAACGGACGCTACCCTAGAACATTCGCGCCGCGGCGGTAAATTGTGGCATTGTCATTGTTTTCTGATAGCTGCTTCTTCAAATTTGCGGCCAATTGGCATAGGGCGTAGCCATGACACCAGGTATCGACACACCCGATCTTGAAAAGCCCCGTGAAGAGGATGCTTATGAGATCGACCTCGATCTCGTGGCCGAGATTCTTGAGGCGGTCGAAGAAGAAAATCGAGACCGCCTGATCGAGTTGATGGAGCCGCTGCATGCGGCCGACATCGCCGACCTGCTCGAGCAGATCAATACCTTCGACCGGGCTCAGCTGATCCGGCTCTACGACCGCGAATTCGATGGTGAGATCCTGTCGGAACTCGATGAGGGCATCCGCGAAGAGGTCGTGCGCCTGCTCAACCCCGACGTTCTGGCCGAAGCGGTGCGTGAGCTGGACAGCGACGATGTGGTCGACCTGCTTGAAGACCTCGAAGAGAGCGATCACGAAACCATCCTCGACGCGTTGGAAGATGCCGACCGGGTCGCGGTTGAACAGGCGCTGGCCTATCCTGAAGGCTCTGCCGGGCGTCTGATGCAGCGCGAGGTGGTGATGGCCCCGGAACATTGGTCGGTGGGCGAGGTCATCGACTTCATGCGCGGCTCGGACGACCTGCCGGACCAGTTCTATCACGTGGTTCTTGTCGACCCGCGCTTGCATCCGGTGGGCAATGTGACGCTGGGTCGGATCATGTCGGCCCGGCGCGAGGTGCCGCTGAGCACGCTGGCCGAAGAGACCTTCCAGATCATCCCCGCCGATCAGGATGAAGAGGACGTGGCCTATGCGTTCAACCAGTATCACCTGATCTCGTCCCCGGTGGTGGACGCCGAAGGGCGGCTGGTGGGCGTGATCACCATCGACGACGCCATGATCGTGCTGGACGAAGAGCATGAGGAAGACATCCTGCGCCTGGCCGGTGTCGGTGAAAGCAGCCTCTCGGACACTGTGCTGGAAACCACGAAGCAGCGCCTACCCTGGCTGGCGGTGAACCTGGCGACGGCGATCCTGGCCTCGCTGGTGATCTCTATCTTCGAAAGCACGATTGCCAACGTGGTGGCGCTGGCCGTGCTGATGCCGATCGTCGCTTCGATGGGCGGCAATGCCGGCACCCAGAGCCTGACGGTGGCGGTGCGGGCGCTGGCGACCCGCGACCTGACCGGGTCCAACCTGGGCCGGGTGCTGCGGCGCGAGGTTTTGGTGGGGCTGGTCAATGGCGCGGTCTTTGCAGTGGTCATGGGGATTGTCGGCCATGTCTGGTTCGGCCTGCCGCTGCTGGGCCCGGTGATCGCTGCCGCAATGGTCGTCAATCTGGTCGTGGCCGGGCTTGCCGGTGCCGGGATTCCGGTGCTTCTTGAAAAGGTCGGGATCGACCCGGCGCTGGCCTCGGGCACCTTCGTGACCACGGTAACGGATGTTGTCGGGTTCTTTGCCTTTCTGGGGCTGGCTTCCGTCTTTCTGCTCTAGGAGGGGTCATGGACGACCTGACCGCGATCAAGGCCGCCGCGCGCAAGGCCGCCTTTGCCCGCCGCAAGGTGGCATTCGATAGCCACCCGGCCGGGGCGGCGGGACGGCTTTCAGAGGTGCTGGCCGGCTATCGCGGCGTGCCGCTGTCCGGCTACATGCCGATCCGGACCGAAATCGACCCGCTGCCCGCCATGGCCGAGGCGGCGGCGCATGGCCCCGTCGGGGTGCCGGTGATCCAGGGCGCGGGTCTGCCCCTGCGGTTTTCGCTGTGGTCGCCCGAGGGCGCGCTGCGCGAAGGCCCGTTCGGCGCCATGGTGCCCGAGACCGACGACTGGATGGAACCCGAGATCCTGATCGTGCCGCTGGTGGCCTTTGACGCGCGCGGCGGCAGGCTAGGATATGGCGGCGGGTTCTATGACCGCACGCTTGAGGGGCTGCGCGCCAAACGCGGAACGCTTGCCATCGGATTCGCCTTCGACGCGCAAGAGGCCGAGGCGCTGCCGCTGGAACCAACCGACCAGCCGCTCGACATGGTGGTGACCGAAAGCCGCGTGCTGAGCTTCTGATCTTTGCGAGGCTCCGCCTCGCGCTCCGGAGTATTTCGGACCAGAAAAAAAGCACGGTCCGCGCCGCTCTTCATTTCGCCGCAAATACTCCGGGGGAGACGCCGCAGGCGGCGGGGGCAGCGCCCCCTGCATTTTCCGGCTTGCCCTGAACCGCACCGCCTCATAGGACCGAAGGCATGAAGATACTGTTTCTTGGCGATGTGATGGGCCGCGCGGGGCGCAAGGCCGTGTGCGAACACCTGCCGCGATTGCGGGCAGAGTGGAAGCTCGATTTCGTGGTGGTCAATGGCGAGAACGCCTCGAATGGCATGGGTCTCTCGGGCGAGCATGCCAAGGCGCTGCTGGATGCGGGCGCCGATTGCCTGACGCTGGGCGATCATGCCTTCGACCAGAAGGACATGCTGCAATATATCGAGACCGAGCCGCGCATCATCCGGCCGATCAACTATGCCAAGGGTGCGCCGGGGCGCGGTCATCGGCTGTTCACCGCGCCGGGCGGACGCAAGGTGCTGGTGGCGCAGGTGTTGGGCCAGGTCTTTATGAAACGCCCCTATGACGATCCGTTCTCGGCGATCGAGCCGGTGCTGAAATCGCATCCGCGCGGCGGTCTGGCCGATGCGGTGATCGTCGACATGCATTGCGAGGCGACCTCGGAAAAGATGGCGATGGGCCATTACTGCGACGGGCGCGCCAGTCTGGTGGTGGGTACTCATACCCATGTGCCGACGGCCGATGCGATGGTGATGCCAGGCGGCACCGCCTATCTGAGCGATGCGGGCATGTGCGGCGATTACCATTCGGTGATCGGCATGGAGAAGGCCGAGCCGATGCGCCGGTTCATCACCGGTATGGCCAAGTCTCGGTTCACTCCGGCGCTGGGCGAGGCGACGGTTTCGGGCGTCTATGTCGAGACCGCACCGCAAGGGGGCGCCGCCACCCGCATCGCCATGGTGCGGGTTGGCGGGCAGTTGCAGCAATCGGGTCCGTGATCGCCCCGTCCCGGGGGCTGTACGCGCGGGCTTGCCGAAGCTCTGCCGATACGGGAAGATGCCAGCCGGCACTGTCGCCGGGCGCATTCGGGCAAGACTGACAAGAGATGCAATTCCTCCACCTGACCGATACCGCCGGCGCGCTGGTCACGCTGGCCATCGTGCTGACGATGTTCCTGCTTTTCCTGCGCGAGAGCTATCCGACCGAGGTCGTGGCCATTCTGGGGGTCTCGGCGATGCTGGTCACCGGCGTTCTGCCCTATGACGCGGCGCTGCCGGTGCTGGCCAACCCGGCCCCATGGACCATCGCGGCCATGTTCATCATCATGGGGGCGCTGGTCAGGACCGGCGCGTTGGATGCCTTTACCTCGATCGCGCAACGGCAGGCGCAGACCAACGCGCGCTTTGCCATCGGCATGTTGATGGCATTCGTGGTGATCGCCTCGGCCTTCGTGTCGAACACGCCGGTTGTGGTGGTGATGATCCCGGTCTTTGTGCAGATCGCGCGCACGCTGAACGTGGCGGCCTCGAAACTGCTGATCCCGCTCAGCTATGCGGCGATCCTGGGCGGTACGCTGACGCTGATCGGGACCTCAACCAACCTGCTGGTCGACGGGGTCGCGCGCGCCCAGGGCATGGCGGCGTTCAGCATTTTCGAGGTGACGCCATTGGGCATCGCCGTCGTCGCCTGGGGCATGATCTATCTGCGTTTCGTCGCTCCGCGCCTGCTGCCCGAACGTGACAGCATGGCGACCCTGCTCAGCGACCGGTCGAAGATGAAGTTCTTTACCGAGGCGGTGATCCCGCCCGACAGCAACCTGATCGGGCGCGAGGTGACCGGGGTGCAGCTGTTCAAGCGGCCCGGCGTGCGGCTCATTGACGTGATCAGGGGTGATCTGTCGTTGCGCCGCAACCTGAAAGGGGTCGAGTTGCAGGTGGGCGACCGGGTGGTGCTGCGCACCCAGATGACCGAACTTCTGAGCTTGCAACGCAACAAGGAGCTTAAGCGGGTCGATCAGGTTTCGGCGGTCGAGACATCAACGGTCGAGGTGCTGATCACCCCCGGCTGCCGCATGGTCGGCCGTTCACTGGGCGATCTGCGCTTGCGGCGGCGCTACGGGGTCTATGTGCTTGCCGTACACCGGCGCAACCAGAATATCGGCCGCCAATTGGATCAGCTGGTGGTGAAGGTGGGCGATACGCTGCTTTTGGAGGGGGCACCCGCCGATATTCAGCGGCTGGCCGCCGATATGGAGATGGTCGATGTCTCGCACCCGTCGGTGCGGGCCTATCGGCGCGGCCATGCGCCCATCGCCGTTGCGGCGCTGGTGGGGATCGTGGCGCTGGCCGGTTTCGGGGTGGCACCGATTCTCATGTTGTCGGTGCTGGCGGTGGCTCTGGTGCTGGGCAGTCGTTGCATCGACGCGGATGAGGCGTTCTCTTTTGTCGACGGGCGGCTTTTGGCGTTGATTTTTGCCATGCTGGCCATTGGTGCCGCCTTGGAAAGCTCGGGCGCGGTGCGGCTGATTGTCGAGGCGATTGCGCCTGGGTTGAGCAGCCTGCCGCCGTTTCTGGTGATCTGGGCGATCTATCTTTTGACCTCGGTGCTGACCGAACTGGTATCGAACAATGCGGTGGCGGTGGTGGTGACCCCGATCGCCATCGGCCTTGCCCAGGCGATGGGGATCGACCCGCGCCCGTTGGTGGTGGCGGTTATGATCGCGGCCTCGGCCTCGTTTGCGACGCCCATTGGCTATCAGACCAACATGCTGGTCTATGGGCCGGGAGGCTACCGGTTCACCGATTTCATGCGGGTGGGCATTCCGCTGACCCTGAGCATGGGGCTCTTGGTATCGGCGTTGATCCCGCTGATCTGGCCATTGTGAGGGCCGCGGTGGCGGACCGGGGCGCTGCCCCGGACCCCGAGGTATTTTCAAACAGAAGAAGCAGCGGGTTGACAGTGGCCTTTGTGGCCTGTTGCCTTGGTGGAAACGTAACTTTCTTCCAGAAAAGGGGGGCAGTCATGAGGATTTTACCGGGAATTGCGGCACTTTGTCTGGCCTGGGCCGCCGAGGCGGGCACCGTTTCGGGCAGCGCCGCGTATCGGGAGCGGATCGCGCTGCCGCCAGATGCGGTGTTGCAGGTGGAGCTGCGCGATATTTCGCGCCAGGACGTGGCGGCGCCGCTCTTGTCGGCGCGGCGCTATGCGATGACCCAGGTGCCGATGGATTTCAGCCTTGAGTATGACGATGCATTGATCGATCCGGCGAGGCGCTATGCGGTAACGGCGCGGATATTGCAGGATGAGAGGCTGATCTTTATCACCGATACGGTGGTGCCGGTCCTGACCGGTGAGGCTGGAAACACGGTTGATCTGCTGATGGTTCGGGTCTCTGATGCAGCCTCGGCGCTGGTAGGCCGTGACTGGGCATTGCGCGAGATCGAGGGCGTTGCGACCGAGGGGTCAGGCGCGCCATCGATCGCGTTTGAACACGGCGGGCGGTTCTCGGGCCGGGGCGGGTGCAACAGGTTCCAGGGTCAGGCAGAGATCGGGGCCACGAACATGCGCTTTCCCGACAATATCGGCATGACCATGATGGCCTGTTCCCAAGAGGCCGAGGCGCTGGACCAGCGCTATCTGGCGGCATTGGCCAAAGTCGTCGCCTATGCGGTCGAGGGTGATGCACTGACCTTGGCCGGTGTGGATGGGCGCGTCGTGTTGCGCTTTGTTGCCGCGCGGTGACCGTTTGGCCGTGGTCTGGTGCTGCGGGTCAGGTGGCGCCATAAGGGAGAGCGCATGACAAGGCAGGATATTCGAGTCGCGCTGACGATTGTCGCGCTGCTGCTTGGGCTTGGCTGGGCGATCGGGTACGGGGTCGGGTTGATGACACGCCCGGTCTCGGTTGTGCCTGACAATCCGCCGTCCGAGGCCCTCAAGTCCCCGGCGCGCAAGGCGCCGCGTGCCGAGAGCACGCAGGGGAATATCCGGTATCCCGGATACGAGGATGTCTATGTCAACGACTATTCCGACCTGCTGGACCCCGCCGCCGAGGAACGGGTGCGCGACAGGCTGATCGCGCTTTATGACCACAGCGGTATCGAGATGACGGTCCTGACCATGGAAAATATGGGCATGTACGGTCACAGCGGCGCCATCGAACCGTTTGCCACCGGCCTGTTCAACAGCTGGGGCATCGGTAACGCCGAGCGCAACGATGGAGTTCTGGTGCTGATCGCGCGCTTTGACCGCAAGATGCGAATCGAGATCGGCGCGGGTTATGACCGCTCCTGGGATAGCCGCATGCAACGGGTGATCGACGTGGGCTTTCTGCCCTATTTCCGCCGCGACGAGTATCAGCAAGGGATCGAAGCCGGAGTGGATGAGACCATTCGCGAGCTGACCGGCGCTTATCCCGGTGACTGGGACATGGGCACCGCGCAGCGCGGCTGGAGCTGGCTGGCCCGCGCGGTGGACCGGGTGGGAGAATGGGTATTGTCGCTGCTGTTGGTGCCGCTGGGCGGTGCCGCGCTGTGGGTCAGGCGCTATCTGCGCAACCGGACGCGTCCCTGTGCCCAATGCCGCACGCCGATGCTGCGGGCCGGTGAAGAGGCGGATGACGAACATCTCGACGGGGGGCAGCGGCTGGAGGAATACCTGAAATCGGTCGACTACGATGTTTGGCACTGCCCGGATTGCGGTCATATCGACATTCACCGCTACAAAAGCTGGTTTTCCGGCTATGGCGCCTGCCCGCAATGCAATTATCGCACCTTGTCCACCACCTCGACCGTGCTGAGTGCTGCGACCAAGACCCGCGCGGGGCGCAAACGGGTGGAATATGATTGTGCCCATTGCGGCCATCACGACAGCGAGATCCGCACCATTCCCAAGATCAGCGACAGCAACAGCGGCGGCTCGGGGCGGTCGTCCTTTGGCGGTGGCTCCTCATCGGGCGGGGGCGCCTCGGGCAGCTGGTAGGCGCTCTGGCCTCGCTCCGGCAGCTCTGCTAACAGGGGCACGAGTTTCAGCGTTGCAGAGGGCGGAGCCATGGGTATCACACGCATTCATACCGGCGAGCGGATGAGCAAGATCGTCAAGCATAACGGCGTCGCCTATCTGTGCGGCCAGGTCGGCAGCGGCGATAGCGTGGCCGAGCAGACCCGCGATTGTCTGGCGCGCGTCGACGCGCTGCTGGCCGAGGCCGGGTCGGACAACACCCGCATCCTTCAGGCCATCGTCTGGCTGGCCGACATGGCCGATTTCGCCGAGATGAACGCGGTCTGGGATGCCTGGGTTCCCGCGGGTCACGCGCCTGCGCGCGCCTGCGGCGAGGCGCGTCTGGCGCGCGATACGCTCAAGGTCGAGATCATCGTGACCGCCGCCTGCGACTGAGGCGCTCAGATCAGATAGCGCTGTTTGCGGGTCTGGCTGGGCCCTTCGCCGAACCGGGCGGCATATTGGGCCGAGAACCGGCCCAGATGGCTGAACCCGGCCGCCCCCGCGATCGAGGCGATGGTGACCTGCGGCGGGCTTTCACACAGCAGATAGCGGGCATAGTTCAGCCGCAGCACCCTCAGATAGGCCAGCGGCGTCATCTCGAGCAACTGGCTGAACCCCAGTTGCAGGTTGCGCGGAGAGGTGCCGGCGGCGGTGGCGATCTGGCTCAGGGTCAGCGGCTCGGCCAGGTGTGCCTGCATGAAATCGCGTGCCCGGCGCACATGCGGTGACAGCGGCCCGGTTTCGGGCCGCTCCAGCAGCGGCGCGATGGACGAGGGCTGCGCCCTCAGGAACCCCGCGATCAATTCGTCCTCGACCAGGGCGCGGCTGAGCGCCTGTTCTGGATCAAGCAGCGCGCCATGATCCACCGCCGACACCGCGCTCCGGAACAGCGCCAGCCAGCGCTGCATCTCGGGGCGGGCGCGGTCGATCTGCGGGTCGAACCGGACCGGCGATTGCAGGGCGGTCCCGGTCAGGGTCTCGGCCACGGCGGTCAGCCTGCTGCGGTCGATTTGCAGCAGCACCTGTTCGCAGCCACCCAGCCAGCGCATCCGTGTATGGCGGTCGGGATTGAGAACCGAGGCGATGGCGCTGCCGGTCTCGACCTCGGTCCTGCCGTTGCGGATCAGGGCCTGGCCCCGGATCGGCACCTGGATCAGGTAAAAGGACCCCAGCTCTCCGGGCTCGATCTCCACATCGGCGCCATAGCGGATGTAGTTGTAAAAGAGCCCGTTCCCGCCCGCCCGATGCTGGCAGGCGTCAAAGGCATCCTCGCGCGCCTGCCGCTCCAGCCGGTGACCGCAGAAATTGCGTGCGACCAGCGCCCGCGCCGCATCAAGGTCCGGCGTGCGGAACTGGCGAAACCGCGACAGGGGGGTGGTATCGGGTTTGTTCTGCATATCGTCAGCATGCCGCCCGATTTCTCGAAGACAAAGCACTTCCTGCCAACACGCTCAAAGATGCGGCGAAAGTTTCGCTTTTCGGATATTCGCGCCGAGCCGGCGTTCCTAGGCTTGTGGAATAACACCTAACAGGAGGAGCAACAAAATGCAGATGGAAGCGGGAATCACCGCCACTGATGCCGGTCTGGCGGGGCTGGCCTGGAACGTGGTCGGGCAGGTCTATACCCCGAAACTGCACAGCGACAACGTGTTCATGTGGCATGCCGAAGTGCCTGCCGACACCTTTGTGCCGCCGCATGTGCACCCGACCCAGGATGAATGGATCCTGGTGCTGAGTGGCAATCTCGAGGTGGATTTCGGGTTCGAGACCGGTAACGTGACCGCCAACAAGGCAGGCCCCGGCGACATGGTCCGGATGCCCAAGGGGGTGGCGCATGCGGTGTTCAACCGCTCAGGCGCGGGTGCGACCTGTGTCTTTGGCGTGGCTCCCTCGCGCAAGCTGTTCGATCTGTTCAAGGCGCTTGATGGCGTTACCGATCCGGCCGAACTGGTGCGCATCTCGGCCCTGCACGAGGTCGATTTCCTGCCGCCGCCCGACGCCCAGTAAGGCGAGGAACATATCATGGTAGAACGCAAGAACGTCGCCGTCATCGGCGGCGGGGTGTCCGGTCTTGCCGCGGCAAAGGCCTTTGACGAGCGCGGCCACCGGGTCACCGGGTTCGAACGCAGCCACGATTTCGGCGGCGTTTGGGAGCTGTCGCGCTCGTACCCCGATGTACAGACGCAAAGCCCCAAGGATCTGTATTGCTATACCGATCTGCCGATGCCCGACGACTATCCCGAATGGCCCAAGGGGCCGCAGGTGCATGCCTATCTGCATTCCTATGCCGACAAGCACAATCTGCCGCGGCTCTTTCAGCTAAACACCAACATCCTGTCGATGGACCGGCGCGCCGACGGGCAGCCGGGCTGGACGCTGACGATCGAGGCAGCAGGCCGGGTGCGCAAGGAGGATTTCGATTTCGTGGCCATCTGCACCGGTCAGTTTTCCGACAAGAACATCCTGACCCATCCCGGGCAGGAGGCCTTTGTCGCCGGCGGCGGCGAGGTGATCCACTCGTCGGAATATACCGACAGCGCAATGGCGCGCGGCAAACATGTGGTGGTGCTGGGCGGCTCGAAATCGGCCACCGACATCGTGGTGAACGCGGCGCGCAACGGCGCGAAATCGGTCACCATGGTCTATCGCGAGAATGTCTGGCGAGTGCCCTATTTCGTGGGCGGCATCAACTTCAAACGGCTGCTCTACATGCGGGCGCAGGAACAGCAGTTCAACCAATGGGGCAAATCCCCCCTGCAACGGGTGATTGCCGCGCTGCTGAAACCGCTGGTCTGGGCCAATTTCCGTGGACTGGAAGCCCTGCTCAAGGCGCAATTGGGCTTGAAGAAATGGAACATGGTGCCCGACACCCCGATCGAGAAAGAGGCCTCGTGCTCTCTGCCGATCGTGACGCCGGGCCTGTTCGAGAGCTTCAGGGACGGTACGGTCAAGCCGATCCAAGGCACCTATGACCACTACGAGGATGGCCATGTGGTGCTGACCACCGGAGACCGGGTGCCCTGTGACCTGTCGGTGCTGGCGGTGGGCTGGAAACTGGGCATTCCCTATCTGGCGCAGGAGTACCGCGACAAGCTGATCGAGGCGGATGGGCAGTACCGGGTGTACCGCCTGGCGGTGAACCCGGACCTGCCCGATATGGGCTTTGTCGGATTCAACTCTTCGTTTTGCACCATCCTGTCGGCCGAGATGATCGCCAACTGGCTGGTCCGCTTTGCCGACGGGCGACTGGCCCATCAGCCGAGTGAGCAGGAAATGAACTCCAATATCCAGATGATGCTGAACTGGAGGCGCAAGGAACGCCCTGCCGCGCAGGTCTATGGCGGGCTGTGCTCTGCGCCGTTCCACTTCAAGCATTTCGATGAATTGCTGGCCGATATGGGGGCAGGGGTGCGCAAGCGCGCCAACCCGTTGGCCGAGCAATTCTCTTATCCCGATGCGCGGGCCTATGGCCGCTTCCTGGCCTCGACACCGCAGTATCAAGCGGGCTGAACGCCTTTCGTGGGCGGTGAGAGGCCGCCCGCGAAAATCGTGTCTTACACTTTCCGAAACACGCATGTTAGCCTGCGGGAAACGAAACAGGAGACACGCAAGATGGTTTTGACGGTCAAGGACATGATGGCGGCGGCAAATGCGGCGGTGCCGCGTATCGACGGCGCCCGCGCCCAGCAACTGGTGGCCGAGGGCGCGCTGCTGCTCGACCTGCGCGACACGCCCGAGCTGGAACGCGCAGGCCGTGCCAGCGGAGCCCATCACATCCCGCGCGGCATGCTGGAATTCCGCGCCGATCCGGACACGCCGTTTCACGACCCGGAACTGCGCAAGGATCGGGTGATCGTGTTGCACTGCGCCTCGGGCGGGCGGGCGGCGCTGGCGGGTAAACTGCTCAAGGACATGGGTTATGACGAGGTCTATAATCTCGGCGGTCTTGCGGACTGGACCGGCGAGCGGATCGAACCGGTCGATCCCGGCATGTGATCCAGGTCAAAGCCCAACACATTCTGATAATTTAATATCATGGTCGGACGCGCAGCCATATCAGGAGGTCCGGCCATGATGCGCCTTGCTTCGATTCTTTACAGTCTGATCTCGACCGCGCTGGCGGGCACTGCGGTGATTGCGGTGCTTACGGCGGGCTTGGTTTCACTCAAGGCAATTCTGGCGGCGGCGGTTACAGGTTTTATCGTCGCGGCGCCAGTCAGTTGGATTTTGGCGCGGCGGCTCTACGACGAAGAAGCCTAGAGGCCTGCCGCTAGGCCGGGGGCCAGCCCCCGGACCCCCGGAGTATTTTCTGCGAAATGAAGAAGGCCCGGGCTTCGTTCTGGTCTGAAATACGCCCGCCGGAGGTATCCCGGACGCAAGGCAAGCGCAGGGGCAGAGGCTCAGGCATTCAGAAAGACACGAACTGCTGCTTCGAATTCGCGGGGTTTGTCGGCGTGTAACCAATGACCCGCGCCCGGTATCTTGGCAAAACGGGCGGCGGGGAACAGATCCCGGATCAGCGGGCGATGCTCGGCGCGCACATAATCCGATGTGCTGCCGGTCAGGAACAGCGCCGGGCCGTCCCAATGTGCTGATATCTCTGGGAAGGACATGATCGCGGGGATGTTCGCCGCCAATCCGTCGAGATTCAACCGCCACCGCTTGCCGGGCAGATCGAGCGACTGGGTAAAGAAGCTTTGCAACGCTTTCTCGACCCCTTGCGCCGCCAGCATTTCTTCGGCATCCGAGCGGCGCTCGACCCGGCTCAGGTCGACGCCGCGCATCGCCGTGATGAACGGCATCTGGCTGTGGGTGTAAGTCACCGGTGCGATATCCGCGACCACCAAGCGGCGCAGCAGGTGCCCGTGGGTGAGCGCCAGCACCATCGCCGCCTTGCCCCCCATCGAATGGCCCAGCAAGTCGGCGCGACCGCCATGGGCCTCGATCACCTCGGCCAGATCGGCGGCCAGCGCGGGATAATCGTGCGTATTGGCCCACGGGCTGTGACCGTGATTGCGCATGTCGACGGCGATCACCTGCCGTTCATCGGCAAGTCGTCGGGCAATCACCCCCCAGTTGCGGCCAGAGCCATAGAGCCCATGGGCGATGACAAGGGGCGGGGCGTCGGTCGGGGTGCCATGCAGGATCGTGGTCAGCATGCCGCCCTGATAACCTGACGCGACCGCCCCCGCCAGCCCCATTGAGCCTGCGCGGGCCGCGCGATATGGTGCCCGCCGGGGGTAGGACAGCCATGACCGAAAGCGACCGGATCGAAGACCAGATTGCCGTGACCATCGCGTTGCTGCGGACGCGACTTGGGGTGCATGGAAAATCGCTCCGCCTCGCGCTCAGACGGGCCAAGCACCGACTGCCGCGTCGTATCTATCGCCGTGCGATGGAACTGGCCCGGGTCGAGCCGATGATGGCGCATCCGCGATTGCGGATGACGTTGAACGCCCCTTCGTTGAGTGCCGCCGCACGCGAGGTGCAGGCGCATCTGCGCGGCATCGACCTCGCAGACCGTCGCAAGGGCTGGTGGCTGGGCATGCTGGGGGCGCTGGTCTTTAACCTGCTGGTTTTTGCCGCGTTGCTGCTGGCCTTTCTGGCCTGGCGTCGGCTGATCTGACGGAACAGCGCCGTGCGGAACGCGCGGCGCCCGGCCCAACGCATCTTTGCGCCGCATCTTCGATGCGGTCAAATGGGGCGGGAGCGCCCCTTGGCCGAAGCTTCCTCCAGCGCGTCGCGCATCACCAGCGTAACCTTGACGAAGCTGCCATAGAGCAACAGATACCGGGACCCCATCTTGGCCAGCCGCACCATCTCTCCGGCGATCTGCCCGGAATAAAGCCAGGTGCGCGTGGCGGTGCCCACATTCTCGGCCAGCCACAGGAAGAACGAGCTGAAGAAGGCCGCCAGCGGCAGTGGCATCCAGTAGCGATGATCGCCGATGCGGAACGTGATCCGCGTCCGGGCATAGAGCGCGACCGCCGCAGCGAACAGGATCAGCCGGAAATCGGTCAGGAAATGGTGGGCGAAGAAATTCACATAGATGGCCACCGCCAGCAGGACCGACAGCCAGAAAGGCGGGTAGGGCGCAAACCGCATGTCGAACAGCCGCATGGCGCGCGCCATGTAGGACCCCACAGAGGCATACATGAAGCCCGAGAACAGCGGCACCTCCCAAAGCTTGACCAAGCCTGGGCCGGGATAGGCCCAACTGCCGGCTTGAACCTTGAAGACCTCCATCACGGTCCCGGTCAGGTGAAACAGCAAGATGACCCGGACCTCGCGCCAGCTTTCCAGTCCCAATGCCAGAAACAGCACCTGCAAGCCCAACGCATAGATCAAGAGCGCGTCATAACGGGCGAGCGCCCAGTCCTGTTGCCAGATGCGGTCGCTGACGATCAGGCCGATCAGCAGCGACGCGCCGAACAGGGCGGCCCAGCCCTGTTTCAAAACGAACATGACAAATTCCGCCAGCACATGCGGCAGGCGTGCACGCATCCAGTCGCCAAGCCACCGTTCCAACTGGCGCGTCCGGTTATCTCTTTTCCTGCTCAAATGGTCTGCCCGAAAATGAAAGCTGCCACCGGGATGACCGGTGGCAGCTGCAATATCAATCCGAAACGTTTCATTCATCAAAGGTTTGGATAGATCGGGAATCTGGCGCAGAGGTCTGCGACCTGGGCTTTGACCTTGTCCTCGACGGCCCCGTTGGCGTCTTCGCCATTGGCGGCCAGGCCATCGACCACCTCGATGATCCAGTCGGCGATCTGGCGGAATTCAGCCTCGCCGAAGCCGCGCGTGGTGCCCGCCGGGCTGCCCAAGCGGATGCCGCTGGTCACCGTCGGCTTTTCCGGATCGAACGGCACTCCGTTCTTGTTGCAGGTGATATGCGCGCGCCCCAGCGCCTTTTCGGTGGCGTTGCCCTTGACCCCCTTTGGGCGCAGGTCGACCAGCACCACATGGGTGTCGGTGCCATGGGTCACCGTGTCCAGACCGCCCTTGATCAGCTGCTCGCTCAGCGCCTGAGCATTGGTGATAACCTGTTGAATATACGACTTGAATTCAGGCCGCAGCGCCTCGCCAAAGGCCACCGCCTTGGCAGCGATCACATGCATCAGCGGACCGCCCTGGATGCCGGGGAAGATCGCCGAATTCACTTTCTTAGCAATATCTTCATCATTGGTGAGGATCATACCGCCACGGGGTCCGCGCAGGGTCTTGTGCGTGGTCGTGGTGGCCACATGCGCGTGCGGGAACGGGCTGGGATGT